>JAFGTG010000097.1 GCA_016934255.1 Sedimentisphaerales bacterium | reverse complement strand
TCGGTCAGCGCCCCAATACAATATGCGGCGGTCAGCGCTTTCGAAGGCGGCATTGCGATAGAACGATATCTTTGTCATGCACGCCGCATTTTATCCTATATTGGAAACCGCAGTGCCGAAATCCTGGCCAAAGCGGGAATACGGGTTCATCTTCCGGAGGGAGCGTTTTATTTATTCGTGGACTTTTCAGAATATTCGGAAAAGCTACTCTCCAAAGGCGTCATCGATAGCACCAGTCTATGCGACAAACTCCTTCACGACGCCGGCGTATCCATCCTACCGGGTGTATCCTTTCAACGTCCTGCGGAAGAGCTCACCGCCCGCCTGGCGTATGTGAATTTCGACGGGTCTAAAGCGTTAGCCCGGAGTGAGACGATTCCTTTAAGTGAAAGCCTCCCTGAGGATTTTGGTGAGGTTTGTTGCGCCTCCGTATTCGAAGCGATTCATAAGATCGTGGATTGGATAGATTAATCCAACCGTGGGGATGATCGAAGCTGCTTTGTCTTAATAAAAACTTTTGCAAAATTGGAGGTTAGGCATATATTATTTCAGAAAATCTGATTCAGGATTTTCTGAAAATAATCAACAATTTTAAGATAAGGCATTACCAAGTAAGATGTTAGATAGTGTGCACTCTACAGCGTTCTTCGGAATTTAGAAAGAAAAAATCAAGAGAACAGATTTTTTCTTTCCAAAAGTATGCCTAACCTCCAATTTTGCAAAAGTCTTGTTCATAGAGAAATAGTCATGAAAACGCTCCTGACGCTCTTATCCCTCCTGGTTTTGGCGAATTCGCTCGACACTGTCAAAGCGGCGAATGCACCGGTGAGGATCTACGAGCCGAATGACCGTAGAGACGAAGCGCCGCCATCGAAGGGTGAGAGCAAAATCACGATTGAACGACTCAAAAAAGAGGCGAAGCAAAAATATGCACTCGCACAATATCTTTTTGGCTCCTTGTATTACTATGGCTCTGTCGTTCCCCAAAATTACAGGGAAGCCGCCCGTTGGTATCGGCTGGCCGCGGAATCGGGAAATCCACAAGCACAATTCGCTCTGGGTTCGATGTACTATGAAGGTCTCGGCGTGTCCAGGGATTTTAAAGAAGCGGCGACATGGGTCATGAAAGCCGCGGAGCAGGGCCATGCAGAAGCCCAGCACAACCTGGGTTCGATGTACTACCACGGCCGATGCGTTCCGCAGGATTTCGGAGAGGCAGTGAAGTGGTATCGCAAGGCGGCCGAACAAAAATTCGCTAAGGCGCAGCGCGATCTCGGTTGGATGGTCGATAACGGCCAGGGAGTTACACAGGATGTAAAAAAGGCCGTGGAATACTATCGAAAAGCCGCCGAACAGGGACACGCACAGGCCCAGTACGATCTGGGACTCAAATATTATCTCGGACAGGACATTCCCCAAGACGACACAAAGGCGATGGCGTGGTTTCGTAAGGCCGCCGAGCAAGGGCATCCGGAAGCACAATACAAGCTCGGACAAATGTACGATAGCCTTGAAGACGCCGAACGGTATAAAAAAGAGATCGCGACCTGTTACACCCGAGCGGCCCAACAAGGGCACGCCCGGGCCCAGCAGGAACTGGGCAAGATGCTCTACTACGGCACGGGCATTCCCCAAAATTATAAAGAGGCGGCCAAATGGTTTCTTAAAGCGGCCGAAGAGGGACTTGCCGAGTCCCAATACTTCCTGGGTGTGATGTACTCAGAAGGCCAGGACATCCCCCAGGACGATAAACGAGCCGTCCAATGGCTCACAAGGGCCGCCACCCAGGGAATCGCACCCGCCCAGGACCGACTGGGCCGAATGTACCGTCTCGGCCGGGGCGTTCAACGGAACTATTCGGAGGCGGCCAAGTGGTACACGATGGCGGCTGAACAGGGACACCCGGAAGCCCAGCACGACCTGGGCAGGATGTACCATATCGGCCTGGGCGTTCCCGAGGATTACGAACAGGCCGCTCAATGGCTCATCAGGTCGGCTCAACAGGGATATGCAGAGGCACAGTATCGTCTCGGGACGATCTACCTCGACGATAAAAGCGACCTTCAGGACTACCGGTTGGCCGTCACCTGGATTCGTTTGGCCGCCGACCAGGAATACGCACCAGCCCAGAATACGCTGGGTTTAATGTACCATTCCGGCAAGGGAGTCAGCCAGGATCTGATCGAAGCCTACAAATGGTATTCCCTGGCCGCGATGCATGACGGCGATTTTACGCAGTTAGCTCAGCAATTGAGAGATAATCTCCATCAAAACTTAACGCCCGCGCAGATCGAAGAAGGACAACGCCGAGTAGAGCAATTCCTGGCCAACAAGGAAGAAAAGCCTCAATAAAGACTAAAGAACAAATCAATGAATAATGAATTAGATGACAAATATATGAAGATCGCGTTGGAGCAGGCGGGAATCGCCGAAGAGAACGGGGACGTGCCGATCGGAGCGATTATCGTTTTTCAAAACCAGATCATCGGCAGGGCCTACAATCAACGCGAGCAACTCAACGATCCAACGGCCCACGCGGAAATTATCGCCCTGACCCAAGCCGCGGCGTTTCTGGAAAGCTGGCGGTTGCACGGCTGTACGATTTACGTCACGCTCGAACCATGCCCGATGTGCGCCGGGGCGATGGTTCTGGCGAGACTGGACCGGCTTGTGTACGGGTGCGACGATCCGAAGACCGGCGCCGTCAAAAGCCTTTACACGATCACGACGGATGAGAGGTTGAATCATCGGCTTGAGGTGACAAGCGGCGTCCTCGAAGAGCCGTGTCGTGAGCAATTGCAGGCATTTTTCGCCCGCAGGCGCCGAGAGAATCGTGATTTATGATTTACGAATTATGATTTTCCAATGCGGTGAACGCCGTCAACTCCAATCATAAATCATAATTCATAAATCGAAAATCTAATGGGTCTTCACGGTTTCACTGAGTTGGGCGATGCGGAGTTCGAGCCGCTTGATTTCGCGTTTCAAACCGTTCCTGTGAATGATCTGCCAGGCGAAAACCTTTATCAAACCCAGAAACTGGCAACAACACAGGAAAATCGCGACATACATTAACTGCGATTTCGTCTCAACGTTTTTGAAGAATTGGACGGCGCTATAGGCCGCCCCGACAAAAAAAAGAATACCCCACACCCACAAAATAATCACAATGGAGAGCATTCTTTTGTTGTAGAAATCCTTCAACATCGTGCTGATCGTATTTTCTCTCGACTCATCGTACGTCTCATCGAAGATTTGTTGTATCTCTTGGTCGTTCATAATCTGTCTCCTTGAAACTATTCAAGATGTTGCTGCCAAAGCGTTTTGAGTTCTTTTCGTGCGGCGTGAAGCCGCGATTTCACCGTTCCTTTCGGAATATTCAAGGCAACGCCGATTTCCTGGATGCTAAGCTGCTCGAAGTGATACAAGCTCAGAACCGACCGCTTTCGCATGTCCAATTTCTCCAGCAATTCTTTAATCCCTACGTCCTTGGATTCTCGGACTTCATGATTTTGAATATCATCGATCCGAACGTGCTTTGACGCCTGGCTCTTTCGTATCCAATCACTGGCCTTATTCGTAACGATCCGGTAGGCCCACGACCGAAATCTCGCCGGATCGTGCAATTTCCTCAAACCTTTAATAATACCCAGCCAGCTCTCCTGGGTGATATCCCACGCCGCTTCGGAATTGCCGGTCAGACGATAGGCGTATTTCCAGAGGCGCTTCTGCCACCGCGAGACGAGCTTCTCCAGGGCCTTCACGCTGCCG
>JAFGTG010000096.1 GCA_016934255.1 Sedimentisphaerales bacterium | reverse complement strand
GGCCCAAGAAATACCGCTTGATGAATAAGCCACGCGCTGAACTAAAGGCGGCTTTGATAGGAGGTTAACGTTATGTCAGTGCCATTCATAACATACGTCTTTTCTTTAGTGCTTGTCATTCTGAGGCGAAGCCGAAGAATCTGGGTTGAGTATTATGTATCGCGTCCCAGATGCTTCGCGGAGCCTTTCCTCGAGCGAAGCGAAGGGCTCAGCATGACAGATGATAATAAGGACCGATGACGCACGACGCAATACGACATACGCACGACGATATACCTTTTGTCAGCATCATCATGCCCATTCGCAACGAAGCCGACTTCATCGAGCGGGCGATACGAAGTGTGTTGGATAGTGACTATCCCGCCGAGAAGATGGAGATTCTCGTCGTGGACGGAATGAGCGACGACGGCACGAGAGACGTCGTTCGGCAACTCTCCGAATCAGATAGCCGTGTGAAAATCCTGGACAATCCCCGCCGGATCGTTCCGGCCGCGATGAACATTGGCCTTAAAGCGGCGCGAGGCGATTACTTCACCCGAATCGACGGACATGCCGAGGTACCAAAGGATTTCATCACCAGGTCGATCCAATGCTTACACGGGCATCCAGACGCCTGGGTGGCAGGCGGCTCGATCAAAACAATCGCCGACAATTATATCGGCCGGGCGATCGCCGCGGCGATGCAGTCGCCCATCGGCGTCGGCAACGCGAGATTCAGGCTGGGCGATTACGAAGGCTGGGTCGATACGCTTGCCTTCGGCACGCATCGTAAGTGGGTCGTGGATCGAATCGGCGACTTCGACGAAGAACTCGTCCGCAACCAGGATGATGAGTTCAATCTGAGAATCGTTCTGGCGGGCGGAAAAATATGGATGTCGAAAGACATTCAAAGCACCTATTTTTCGCGCGGCTCGCTCGATAAACTCTGGCGGCAATATTTTCAATACGGCTTCTGGCGCATCAGAACGCTTCAAAAACACAAACGACCGGCGGGCCTGAGACAATTAGTGCCTTTGATGTTCGTTTTGTCTTTACTTGCTCTGGGATTAGCAGGCTTGGTATGGAAACCGTTTTGGATGGCATTGGCTGTCGAAGCTATTCTTTATCTGTTAGCACTTATCATGGGCGCATTGGACATCGGGCGCAAGTCCGGCTGCCGATACGCACCTATAGCGCCGATTATCTTTGCTATAGTGCATTTCGCCTACGGCTTCGGTTCGCTGTGGGGTCTCGTCCGGTTCTCGATACTTAAAGGACGCGGCATGAAAAAACCCGAGGATATGCAGATGTCACGGTAGCTAAGTGACAATGAACAAGATCATCAAAGATTATCAACACGAATTCGCTCATTTCTTCGGCGTCCGATATGCGTTTGCCTTTTGGAAAGGCCGAGTGGGATTATACGCCCTGCTGAGGGCACTCGATATTGCCAAAGGCGACGAAGTCATCCTGCCGGGCTATACCTGCGTCATGAATGTCAATCCAATTAAGTATGTCGGCGCCAAACCGGTCTATGTCGATATCGAACCCGACACGTTCAATATCAACGCGAAACTTCTAAAAGAAAAGATCACCAACAACACGAAAGTCATCATCGCCCAGCACACCTACGGCTACCCGTGCGACATGGACGCTGTCATGGACATCGCCCAAAGCCGGGGCATTACCGTTATCGAGGATTGCTGCCTGTCTTTCGGCTCAAAATACAAAAACAAGCTGACGGGGACGTTCGGTCGGGCCGCTTATTTTTCATTCCAGTGGAACAAGCCTTACACGACCGGCCTCGGAGGGATGGTCATTACAAACGACGCAAAGTTGGCCGAGCGAATCGAATCGCTGCAAGCCAACGAAATGTGCCCACCGTCCGGCCGGGAAGTCTTCATGCTCCGGCTGCAACTGATGGTTTACAGGCTTTTGATTTATCCCAGGACGACCGCTCTGGCGCAGTCCGCCTTCCGATACCTGACGCAAAAAGGCGCCGTCGTCGGCTCCTCCGATACGAACGAATTCAAACCCGTCAAAGCGGATGACTTCTTTAAAGGCATTAGCGCCGTACAAGCACGGTCGGGTTTAAAACAACTCCAGAAGATCGAGCAAAACATAGCACACCGCGTGACATTGGCACATTTCTACGATCAGCTTTTTAAGGATAAAGGCTGGAAGGCAAGAGCTTATGACGAGTCGATCATGCAACCGGTCATGGTAAGGTATCCGCTGAGAATCACGGAAAAGACCAAAGCGCTCGATCAGGCCGCGAAGGCCGGCATCGAATTAGGAAGCTGGTTCGAGTGCCCCTTGCATCCGATTGAAACGCCGTTAGTCTCCTACGACTACGAAACCGGCACGTGCCCCGAAGCGGAAAAAGCTGCTCGCCAAGTCGTGAACCTACCGCTGCACCCGCGCGTCGGCGAAAAAACCGCCGTCAAAACCATCGAATTCATCACCGGTTTTACACCTTCGTAGCGAGGGCGTTTAGTGTCGCGGGCGTCCCGCCCGCGTCATGTTGAATTCTGATTTGCCAATTATTCATTTAATGAGTACAATAATCAGTGAAATCAGGATAATCATAATAATATCTTGTTCGCCCATAACAAACAAAAACAAGAGGAATTAACATCATGCAGAACACGTTCGAAATACGACATCTTTCCAGAGAAGAAAAGCTGAGGGTCATGGAGGCTATTTGGGAAGACTTATCAAAAGAAGGTGAGGAAGTTGAATCACCCAATTGGCATCAGGACGCGCTTCAGGAAACGGAACGTCGGCTAAAATCGGGGGAGGAAAAGACGGTGGATTGGCCCGCCGCAAAAAAGGAACTCCGGGAACGATTTGAATGAAAATAAATATACTTTCTTCTGCAATTGAAGATTTATATGAGGGACGCTTGTTCTACGAGAAACAAGGGGAAGGACTGGGAGAGTATTTCTTCGATTCTCTGTTTTCCGACATTGATTCGCTTGTTCTTTATGGTGGAATCCATACAAAGGTTTACGGTTACCATCGCATGTTATCCAAAAGATTTCCTTATGCCATCTACTATCAGATCGAAAAGGAAACGCAGATTACTGTCTATAGAGTCCTGGATTTACGCCGTGATCCGAGGAAGATCAAGAAGTCGCTGAGAAGGAGATGAACAAATAATTTTTTTGAAGGGGCTGCGGCACACGCCAGCTTAATCTGCTGCTTTACGGACGTTCATGCTGTCTTTACCGAACCGCAGCAGCTCCGGGCGACAAAGACCCTGCCAGTCGGCCGCCGAGGCGGCCTTGGTGGCATGGCCTTTGTAAGCCCTCCGCTTGCCGCTGACACACATTGCCCATTGACGAATTTCTCCCCCTTGCCCATTGCATTCGAAGGGCAAGGGGAAGAAATGTCTTTTTATTAAAAGGACAACAAACGACGATGAGCGTTCTTTCACAGACAAAATGAGGGGTGAAGGAATTGTCATTCCTGCGGAAGCAGGAATCCAGGTTTTTCAATGGCCCGCAACCATTAGGACGATGTTTTAAATATTGAATATAAACAGTAAAACCATACAATCACTTGTTAGATTGGAATTGAACTATGGCGAAAGAGACTCCTCAAATTTGTTATCTGTGTGGTGACGTGATTGATCCAAATTCAGTTCAAGACCAGTTGAAGCTCTCAAGGGATCATGTTCCACCAAAACAGTTTTTCCCAAAGCAAGTTAGAAATGATGAGAATCTGAATCTTGAGTGGGCTCCTTCACACAAGAAATGTAATAACGATTATAAAGATGACGAAGACTACTTTTACCATTCCTTGTATCCATTAATTGCAAATAGCAATCCAGGTATGGCCCAGACGGTTTTCCAAGATTTTGTGCGTAGAGCTCATCATCCTCAAACTCCAGCACTTCTTCGAGACATCTTTTCAAATGCATCTCGAATAAGCAGCGGTGGTATTCTACTTCCAGCATACAAGGTTGTAATCAATATCGATCTTGCGAAAATCCAGAGAATAGCCGGCAAGATAGCCCGCGGTGTTGTATTTCGTAAAACCGGTGATTATTGTCCTGAAACCAACATTGTTGACATGAGGATCTGTGAGACTGAATCAGAAGTCCCAGAAATGTACCAGCTATCCTGGAAAGCTACATCAATAGAAAGTACCTATCCAAAGGTATTTTCGTTCAAGTATTTTCCATTTCTTCAAGAATACTATATCCTTTCTCTTTTGTTTTGGGAAGCATTTATGTTTTGCGTAACGATACAGCAATGACTTAAATACTAACTACAAAACCATATAATCACTTATTTATGGCATATGATGATGGAAGGCTACTACGAAGATTACTCGGTTAATAAGGGCATACGAATAGACCAGTCCCGTGTTCAACTATTATCATTTCGTCTGCTTACTATTTTTCTGGCCAGCGAGAATTTACATAGCTTATGTAATGGAGAATATGATTCCGGGGCAGACATTTTAGCAAATACATTTGAGAAGGCCGAGATCGAACATCTTATGCTGCAAATAGCAACGTTATTTCGATCTGCTGACACTTCAGCATTAGACGAACTAACGATGAATCCAAGATGGAATCCTAATGTTGGTAAACTTGAAGAACCAATGGGCAGTCAAGCCGGGGACTTGAGCCTACGAGAAGCGTGCAATAAGATTATTCATGCAAGAGAAATAAAATATGAAATAATAAATGGCGACTATGAATGGAACCGCTTCTTAAAACCAACAATATATCTTTATGGCGAAAAACATAAAAACAAATGGAGAGCAATTCTTGATGTCAAAGACTTCTGTTTTGAAGTATGTCACACACCAGAATAGATATGAATCCCGAAACCTGTCATTTCTCGGGATACCGCTGCGCATCGTCAATGCGCTCGGGTGTTTCTTGAAGAAAATATCATCGTACCTTGACATGTAGATTTAATTGATGTGCAATGATCGTTATGAAATACGACAAGGAAGAAAAATCCATATTAGACGCCTACGAAAACGGGCAACTGAAGTTGAAGACACCGTCGAAAAAAGAGATTGAATCGATCAAAGCCGCCGCCAATAGCACGTTCAAAAAAGACAAGCGAATTACAATCCGCTCCTATGATCTTGATAAAGGAGTCGAGCAAAAAGATGACTGGTAAGATTTAATGCCCTACCCCCCCAAAAAAATTTGGCTAAAAAAATATTGACCCACTGTAGCCTTCTGGCTACAATATAGCCATGATTGAAGTTCGTAAAACGGATACTTTCGCTAAATGGATTGACGGCTAAAACCAAGACAACACGATACGACGTTGCTGAACATCTGAGAACTCCGGAGGAAATGGCGGCTTACTTTGAAGCTTGCTTAGAGCAAGCCAATGGGGATGCTGCTTTCATTGCCAAAGCTCTTGGAGATATTGCTCGTGCCAAAGGTATGTCGCAGGTAGCACGCGAAGCGGGTTTGTCACGAGAAAGCCTTTATAAGGCTCTTTCGGGTGATAGAATCCCGGCATTCGATACGATTCTAAAAGTTATATCAGCACTTGGTTT
>JAFGTG010000095.1 GCA_016934255.1 Sedimentisphaerales bacterium | reverse complement strand
CCGCCCTTGGTCTCATCCACCTCAAACTCGAGGTATGACTCAATGATCTCGGTTCCCGAAGGAATACCGACATTCAAAAACCGAAGACCCATGATCTGGAGATCCCCCTGGCCTTCGTCTTCATAAGGGAACTCGAGATCGCTGCTGGTGATATCAAGATCCCCGTCTCTATCAAGACGCTCTTCAACATCATCTTCGCTCGTTATGATCCTTTGATCCACGACGACATTGCCCACCGGGGTACTAAAACTCCAGATATCGCCGACGGTTACGGTGCCGTCGTTGCCAATCGTATCGACGCGCCAGTAATACGTCGTGGCCAATTCAAGAGCGCCGACATCCGCCGTTCCGACATCCCCCGGCACATTGGCGAGCAGCGCGACGCTATCGTTCACGTCCTCAAAACTGCTGCTAAAGTACACGTCATAGGATGCATTATCAAATCCGGGCACCCAGCTAACGGTAATGGGATTTTCGATGACGACGCGCCATGAATTCAGCTTTCCGGGTCCGCCCGGCCAGTCATCAATAATCTCAAGCTTCCACGTGCCCTTGGAATCGCGACCGTTAAAATCGGACAATTTCCCTTCGGGCTTGTAGATCCCTCTATACGGCCCTTTCGCGCCGGTGATCGCCGAGCCTGCTTCGTCGTCGAGGATCGTGTTCGTAAAATGGGAGGTCAGCACGCCGATATCGTCGAAGAGTTTGACCTTTTTTCCATCCGGCGATGTGAGATAAACGTTCAGGTCGCCGTTTTTACCGCCGGGCATTGTAATATCCAGTTCGACGTTGAGGTCCTTGATGGCGATTGAATCGGGCACATCCAATGTGGAGGTCACTTCTCCAAGAATATTCTTTTGAGTGGTCCAACTCCAGTCGGGGATATCCTTCGGCACGTCACTGCTGATATACGCGCTGATGACGGACTTAGGAGAAATCCCCGTGGCGCCGTCAGCCGGAACGGGCATCCTGGCGTACGTTGCTTCCCCCAACAACTCGATTTCGGCGATCTGCATACTATTGACAGATCCCCCGACCGGGCCGCGAATGGCCGTGAAGATAATCTGGTAGTGGTTGTATGCGATACCATTGCTATCCACGACGATCGGCGTTACATTCTTCGTGAAACGCGGCCACTCGGCATCGGGATCCGCGAAGTCCACAATGTCGCCCGCGGCGATCAATTCATACGGCCCGTCGATACTCTCATTCGAACCATAAAGCTCGAACGCAATCGGATCCCGTCCGGGAGTGTCATTGGCCGTCGTGAATGTCAGGCCGGTGACAATACTCGGACCGGCCGCCGGGGTAATTTGCAAACCGGCGCCGCCCGTGTTGGGATCGGGATCAAAATCGCCCTTGAAATGCAGATACTTCGTACTGACGTTGTCGTCAATGGCCAGGGCGGGATATTCAGCATCGGGCCAGTCTCCATCATTCGGGACGCCCTGAACGATGTCCCCCGGGCCGGTGACATCGAGCATTGCCGCTTGCGTCATTCCACACAAAAGCAAAGTGGAACCGACGACAATAATAAACGATAATTTCCACATAATAGTTCTCCTTTCAAATCGAACCTCTGACTTGTTTGTTTGGCGACACGCCAAAATAATTGCTGTTCTCCATTCCGATCAAGAACCCTCTTCAATTTCTTGCAGGTGCGGCAGACAATAACAGGTTTTTCAAATCCTTGCCCGTTTGTAGCAACATCACGAAATCAAACGAAATAATTTCTATCTCGATCCTGTTTGAAAAATGTTTAGACGAACAATATAGGACTGATATTACCTCCTTTCTCTCAAAAGCCAGCAACCACCGAAAGGACAAAGATTATTCTTCCTGATCCCATGTATCCTGCAGCCTTCTCCGTAACTTATCGGCCAACATCTGCCAAGACTGGTAGAAATTCTCCTTCCCTGAAAGTTAAAACTCCTCACGTATGCTTTAACACAAGCTCAAAAGGCTTATTCTGCCTTTTTGTGTACCAAATTTACTCATTGCCGTCAAATAAAATTTTGTAAAAATATCCGCCGAGCATGACGGTCAATAATGCTCCCCGGTAATGAAGGCCACGATCTGTCCTGATTGAAACAAGTGGATTTTCTTACGGAAACCGTGGGAAAAAAAGCAATAACAACGGTTTTCACGGACGGTCCGGTTTCTTAACCTTTGAAATTTAACATTCAATATTCCGCCGTAAGGTGTCCTGTGAAGATATTGGATATTCATCTGTGTCCCCCTAAAGTAGTACCAGGTACGCCTTGTAGTGGAATCTCAAGGACTGTGCCTTTTATTTTAGAATCGTTTTGTTTCCCACGGGTACAAAGGATAGAACTGGAATCGGTATTGTTGAGGAAGCGACAGAAGACACAAAACCAAAGATAGGAACTTATTTGTCGGTCCTTCATTAAATATCGACGATCAAGTCTCATTCAATATAAATTCAGAGCTTCACCATTCTTAACGCTCACATCCGAATCATTTACCGGCATACCAGCGTTTGGGTACATCGTCACCTTCGGAATAGGCGATCGGAGAGACATGGCCGTCTAACCAGAGGGTATTACAGTGGCCGCTCTCGTATTTTCGCGTGCGATGATGACGATAGACCTCGAAGATCGCGTTTTCATAAAACTGCCCGTCCCACCCGGCGCCGCCCGGCCGCCATTGAGGGATATTCCATTTGCCCTGCTTATACAACATATCGCCGTTGTCATCGAGTAACTGTTCGAAGTGATCCTGGCAGAGAATAAATTCCGCCGGGGTGACATTGGCGCCGTTATGGATCAGCTTCGTCCCGTGCAAATAGCGCATATAACGATTCTGGCCGTAGCTGGCGATTTTGGCGTCTTCCTTCGACTCGTGAAACCAATGCGGCTGTATGGAGCTGGGGCATCCGAATAACTCCGGCGACGCCACGTAGTCATAATACGCCACACCCCAATAGCTCCTGGAATCGTCTTTGTCGATGATCGACCCATCGTCATTATGCCACATAATCTGGTTGGAGCCCCAAATCCCGTCCTTCGGCATATAGAATCTTCCGTCATAATCATCCCGATACAATAACAAACCCAATCCCAATCCCTTCAGATGCGCCTGGCAAATGGTGTTTTTTGCCTGCTGCCTGGCCCTTCTCAACGCCGGGATGAATATCGACACCAACAACGCGATAAGCGATATAACCACCAGCACCTCCATGAGTGTAAAACCGTTTCTTTCACGCATGATAGTGCACGATAATGACGGAGAGACATTTCGATCGTTCAACCATAGGAATGATTATACTCAAAAAGAAAGTGCGATCAACTTGGAATGCCCATGGACAGGAATGACAAGTATCGAGCATCCGGCATCAAGAATCAAACTCTAAATGTCTTTGACTTCACACCGCGCTTGCGGTAACCTTCGACGACTATGAATATCAAGAGATTGCTGACATCTTGTTTTGGTCTTGGGCGATTGCCTATAGCGCCGGGAACGTGGGGCTCGCTGCCGCCGGCAATGATCTTCGGCTTGATGGGTCACTTTCATGTATCGCCCCTAATAATATCCGTCGTTATGGCGGCTGTGGCTTTGATAAGCTCCGCTATTTGTGTGGGATACGCCCCGTCGGCGATTGCAGCGACGGGTAAGAATGATCCTGGCGAAGTGGTCGTCGATGAAGTCGCCGGACAAGCGATTACGTTTCTGGCCATCGGTGCATTACCGATTAAACAAGTCTGGCTCGTGGCTGTCGGGGGTTTTGTATTGTTCAGGATATTCGATATCACCAAGCCCTGGCCCATACGAAAACTTGAAACTTTTCCCAAGGGGTGGGGCATTCTTGCCGATGATTTATTGGCAGGGGTCTATGCGTGGATCGCCCTGTACATTTGCATCCGGTTATTTATAAGCGGCTAATCCATTATCCTTATGATAGAGAGCGAGAATGGCGAGCAAATATTCTGTCGAAGTATGCAGGGAACTCGAAAGTAACATTCGTGAAGCGAATTTATATCGGCCGATGCGAGTCAGTCGGTATGACGCCGGCACGGAACTAACCTATGACATCAATAGTATCGGGCGGACGGGAACGGCAAGGATTCATCTGACAGTCGAGAAATTCGTGGGCGGAGGATTCGCCGGGCAGGTGTACCGGGTGAAGACAACGGGAATCGAGGGCGAAATCGAGGGGCTTGAGGTCGGTAAAATCTACGGATTGAAAATATTGATCCCTCCGTCCGGCTTTTCTCGAATGTTCCGCGATTTGTTGTACTTTATCGGTTTCCAAGCGCCATTCCAGCAGCAAGTGAACCCGGCGGCGGCGCAAGCCGGGGCGCTCTGGCAAAAGCTCATCCGACGGGGAGCCAAGATTCGATTCGGCGATGAGAACATGGTCGTCGATATTTACGGCACGTTCGTGGACGAAAAACAGGGCAGTTGCGGCGAGCTTCGCGAGTGGGTCGAGGGCCGGACGTGGCGGCTTGAGGTTGACGATCGGATGGACCTGCTCAGGCAGTGGCGGCACGGCCAACCTGATGACGAGCAACACATAGGATCGCCGGAATATCGGGCCAAACGGAAATTTATGCACGAATTCGTCGATCTTTTATATGATATGGGGGCGTATGAATTCGCCCGGCAATATGAATGGTCCACGTGCAAGAGCCAGCCGAACGCTCTCAAACGCGAAGGGATGAACGATCCATTTAGGAGTCTGGTCGCGGTGGATTTCCGGGCCGGGCTGACGCTTTTGCCGTTTTTGCCGATGAGTCCGGGCGATTTTAAGCTAATCGGAAAAGGGCTGATGCGCGGTTCGATCGTGCAGTTCGACCGGGGCGACCTGAAGAAATTGGAGGCTTTCGTCCAGGCGCATTCAGAAGAATTCGCCGACATGCACGAGACGTTGGAGGAACTTAAGACCGCCGAGCAACTTTATCGAGATGCTATCCCTGATATTACCCATAACCATTTAAGACTGCTTTATGACCGGAAACTCTGGTCCACGATGCTCAACGGCGCGGTTACCGGGTGGAAAGTGCGAAATCTTGTTGACGAGCAGCACGAGCAAACGTTCCGGAAAAGCACGATTTCGACGCTTCTGTTCTTCATTGTCGGATTGATCCCACTGCTTGGTAAAATCACCCGACGGACCTGGGCGAGAGCAGACTGGCGCCAACACTACGGAACGATGCTGGCCAGCGGCGATTATTTCCGCCGGGCCATGCGGGCACGCATTGCCGAGAAAGTCATCGACTGGCATAGGGACGAACGCATTGATGAGCAAAAGGCGTCCAGGATCGCGAAGGATATTTGGCCGTTTTTCGGTCATTTGCCGCTGTCCTTTTTACCGGCCGGACTGCATAAATTTCTCACCGACTTCAAACACGCCAAGGAACGTTTAGCCTATTACCTGATTCGTCCAGTCCGTTTGTATTTCAATGCGGAACTGCGCGAGCAGTGGCTACGCGACATGGTCACGGAAGGTCAGAGGAAACACATGCTCAGTGACGAGGACGCCGAGGTGATTCTCTCGCAGATCAACGAGCCGTTTATCCAGAAATATCTTAAAAGCCTGGCTGTGCACGTTTGTACGCTGCCCGTGACGCAAGTGGTCTCCGTACTCATCGCCGTTATTTTCGTACTGACGCACCCGGAGATGCCGAGGGCACAGGCCTGGGGTATCGGCGCCGGGATTATCGCTTTATTCCAGGTCGTCCCCATCTCGCCGGGATCACTTACTCGCGGGCTTTACGTCCTATATCTTGTAATTCGAGAGCGGAATTTCAAGGACTATAATATCGCCGTCTTTTTAGGTTTCTTCAAATACGTGGGTTACTTGGCTTTTCCGATTCAGATGACGTATCGCTACCCCGCCCTGTCGAGATTTATGGCCGGCCACTGGGCGACGGAAGCCGTGCATATCGTTCCCGTCTTCGGCGAGGGCGGGGCGCTGCTGGAGCATTGGGTTTTTTGCCTGTTTTACAATTGGCCATTGACAATCCGACGCCGCATGCAAAAACGCGCCGAAGCCCGGGCGCGCCTAAAACCTCGCTATTGGCATGTGGGTTTATGCGCGATTGCCGTGGTGGGATTGTTCACCTTCGCCAATTTCATCTATCAACAAAACCTGGGAGAATTGCCCACCTCGAACCTGCTTTGGTGGCTGGCGGTCCTTGTGCCCCCGGTCTTCTTCTGCGGGGCGGCGGTGACGATAGGTTGCGGAGGCGCGACGCTGGGCCGGCGGATAATTGCGGCGGCGGTTTATGGTATCCTGGCCGGGGCGCTGTGTACAGTGGCCGCGGCGATGATCGGCCACGACGGCAATATCATCGCCAACGGTGTCTGGCGCATCTTCATCTTTGCCATCCTTTCCACAATCGGAGCACTCATTACTGAAATCAAACTCCCCGAACAACCTTAGTCCATTTATCACAACGGATATCCCCCAATTCACCCAATTTCCAAGGCGTTGAATATCTGCAAGGTTTGGTGGAAAAATCTGGATATATTTTTATTCGGACATATAATAGTTCCCCGGTCGGTCGTACGACCGGAATGAAAACAGTATGAATTAAACCTTTGGCAGGATTTAGAAAAGCCTGCTCTGGAGGGTTTACGTGTGATGTCGCTAAAGAGTTATAGTTCGCTTTGTGACGATTTTTATATTGATATGTACATCAATACCGAGTTGGATCTCCCAACCGAGCGCGATACCCTTCTGGCGTTTTTCGAGCGGATTCGCAAGAAATTCCCCTCCATGGGCTGTTTCTACCGACGATCGAGCAATGAATACTGTCTGGAAGAAGATCGCAACAAGGGCCAATATCGGTGGGTGAGTCTCGAATTAGATCGCATCGGCTCCGGCGTCGTGAATCCGTCGGACCTCGAAGAAGTCGCTGGTCAGGATAGGCTGATTCTCGAGCTCGTGCCCTATATGCTCAGCATTAACCATCTTGATATCGACTCGCTGGATGTGACCTTTGCGATGGATTTCGATTATTCCGGCAACCACGACGAGATTATCGCCGAAGCGCTGCTCGGACAAAGCGCTATGGCCTGTCTCCTGGACTTGCCCGGCGCCAAACCCATCGGCTGTTCGCCCGCGCTGGTCGTAGCGTTGTCCGATGATGACTATACGCAGGCGAGGATTAGCGTTGAGTCGAAAACGAGCGTGTTCGAGCCGGGGAAAAAGGACCAGGATCGAGACGAGGCCATTAGCTTATCCTTGACGATCCGCCAGTATCCGAAAACCGACGAGACGTTTGACTCGTTGGCCTCTTTCGACAATCAATGCCGCTTAGCTCAGGAATTAATGGCGGAGAAAATCGTGCCCTATTTTGTCCAGCCTCTGGTTGAGACAATCGCTCAAAAGCGACTTTTATAGCCTTTCAACCAAGGATTCCACCATATGGCTATCGAAGCGCCATATAGTAAACATAATAAAAACAACTGGAAATTAGCGATTGGTTTTTTAGTGGGATTTGCTATTGCCTTTGCGTACGACGGCTATTTAAGCCAATATGAATGGTCCGGACGACGGAGTTTCTACGAGGAACACACCGAAAAAGACGGCAAGCCCGATACCGATATGATACTCAATCAAAAATTGCCGTTCCTGTTTATGCCGCTGGCGGCGATTTGTTTGGTTTGTCTCCTGGTCGTAAGGAACAACAAACTTATCGCCGACGACCATGAACTTATCATCAGCGATCAAAAAAGAATTCCATACGATTCCATAGAGAGAATAGACAAGACCTACTTCGAAAAAAAAGGCTTCTTTATTGTCACATACAAAGACCCGAACGGTCGCGAAATCGAGTTAAAATTAAGTGACAGAAAATACGACAACTTACGTCCTGTTCTGGACCATCTGGTGGCTCAAATGAGCTGAATATCCTTAATGGATAAACTTTCTCCGAAAAAGATTACAAGGAACAAAAACAAATGAATCATTGCGTTGTCGGATTACAGTGGGGTGACGAAGGCAAAGGAAAAATCGTCGATATCCTCGCCGAGCACAGCGATATCGTCGTCCGCTACAGCGGCGGGGCCAACGCCGGCCATACGGTCATCGTCGGCGATACCCGGTTCGCCCTGCACCTGCTGCCCAGCGGCTGCGTGCGGCCGGAGACGATGTGCGCCATCACCAACGGCGTCGTTATTGATCCCGAGGTTTTAATCGACGGCATCGAAAAACTTGCCGAGAAAAAACTCTCTCTCGATGGAAGACTTTTAGTGAGTGAAAACGCTCACGTCGTTCTGGACTACCACAAAATAGAAGACCAGTTGCGTGAACAGTCGCTCGGCAAAAACAAGCTCGGCACGACGATCCGCGGCATTGGCCCGTGTTACGCCGACAAAGTCGGCAGAAGCCACGCCGTCCGGATGGCCGATTTTAGAAACCTTGACGAGCTTCAAGCCAAACTGAAGTCCGTTGTCGAATACAAAAACAAAGTCTTTGCGGCGCTTTATAACGCCGAACCGATTAGCTCCGATACCGTTTTTGAAAAGTGTAAAACCTATTCCGAAAAGCTCTTACCCTATATTACGGATACGACGGAATTCTTACACCAATCCATCAAGGAAAACAAATCCATCCTCTTCGAAGGGGCCCAGGGCGCGTTGCTGGATTTGGACCACGGCACGTTCCCCTTTGTAACCAGCTCGAACTCAAGCTCGCTCGGCATGTCCGCCGGTTGCGGCGTCCCGGCTAAATTCGTCGATGAATTCATCGGCGTGGTCAAGGCCTATACCACACGGGTCGGCGCCGGCCCGTTCCCCGTCGAGCAGGACAACGACATCGGCCAGTACATCCGCGACAAAGGGAACGAATATGGCACGACGACCGGCCGGCCCCGTCGGTGCGGCTGGTTCGACGCCGTGGCGGTCTCGTATAGCGCGACCATTTGTGCGATTGACTCCGTGGCGATGCTGCATCTCGATACGCTCAGCGGCTTGAAAGAACTGAATATTTGCAGGGCCTACATGATGAACGGTGAAGAAAAAACCTTCTTCCCCGCCAATATCGCCCGGCTCGCACAGGCCCGTCCCGTTTATACGACCGTGCCCGGCTGGGGAGAGGACATCACGGAGATAAAAGAATTCCAGGACCTGCCGGCAAACGCTCGAAACTATATTCAACGCGTCGAGGAGCTGATCGGCAAACCGATTACGATCATCGGCGTCGGACCCAGACGAGACCAAACGATATTTCGAGAAAAAAGTGAACTAAAGTGACTAAAGTGAAAGCGAAGCTGTCATTCTGAGCACAGCGAAGAATCTCTTTTTCTCTGACCAGATCCCTCGGCTTCGCTCGGGATGACACTGACGTGTCACTTTAGTCATTTTAGTCACTCTTAACTTTAGGCACTTAATATTTTAGGCCCTTTAACTATGAAAAGCTTTGACGAAAAACTCCAGGTAACCGCCCATCGCCTCGGATTAACCGTCGATCAGATGCCCCGTCATCTCGCCATCATCATGGACGGTAACGGCCGATGGGCGCAAAAAAGATCGCTGCCCCGCATTCACGGGCACTACCGGGGCGCCAAAACCGTCCAGAGCATTGCTCAACACTGCGTTGATTTCGGTATTGAGTCTCTCACGTTGTATTCCTTCAGCATCGAAAACTGGAAAAGGCCCGAAGACGAAGTCAACGCCCTCATGCACCTTTACACGGAGTATCTTGTCGCAATTCGGGGCACGCTCATGAAAAACAACGTCCAATTGATTCATCTGGGTCGATTAAAGGGACTTCCCCAACCGGTACAGCAAGAATTAAGCGAAACGCTCAGGCTGACCCGCGCCAATACCGGCATGAAATTAGCCCTGGCCTTGAATTACGGCGGTCGCGCGGAACTGGTGGACGCCACCCGGAAAATCGCGCAAGAATACAAAGACGGCACGCTCCGTTTCGATGAGATTAACGAAGAGTGCATCAGCCGGCATCTGTACGGAGGAAGCCTGCCCGATCCGGACCTTTTGATTCGCACGGCCAACGAAATGCGCATCAGTAATTTTCTCCTTTGGCAAATCTCATACAGCGAGTTTTATGTCACCACAACCACCTGGCCGGACTTTAAGAAGACCTCCCTCGAAAAAGCCATTCGCGATTACGCTAAACGGAACCGTCGTTTCGGAGCCGTCAAAACGGGTTCAAAATAAAGCGAGCGATAACTATAAACGCAAACCGCGTTTGTTGAATATTGTGTGGGTAAGAACATGGTCAGACACAGGTTGCTTTTCGGAACATTGATGACCCTTTGCTTTATCACCCTGGTCGTTTTCGACGGCTGGCTCGATGGTTCTCTCACACAATCGACGGAAGATGATAAACCCGCCCGAGGGATCATTGTACCCGTTCTGGTCGCGCTACTGGCCATTCCCGCCCAGTTCGAGCTATCGAAACTCGCGGCGGCAAAAAAATTAAGGATCTTTCTCCCCATTTCCATCATCGCGTCCGTCCTGCTCGCGACCTGGCGATTTTGGCAGCAATTTATTACGCTTCCGCCGGCTATGAGTCTGCTTTTATTCTCGAGTTTTGTGCTTTTCGCACTTCTCCTGTACCAATATACATACTATGGCGCGTCCGGAATCCTGGCGAATTGCGGTGTAAATTGTTTTTCGATTGGGTATCTGGGACTGCTCAGCAGCTTCTGTGTGGCGATTCGGATCGAGTCTGGGATGTGGGCTTTTCTTATGTTCGTATTTGTTATAAAGTGCTCTGATATAGGAGCTTACACCTCCGGCACACTGTTCGGCAAACATAAGTTTTCCCCGAAGGTCAGTCCGGGAAAAACATGGGAAGGTATGGCCGGAGCGTGCGTCCTGGCGGTTATCGTCGCTGTTGGCTTTGCCGTTAGTTGTGGTATAATGACATGGTGGTTAGCCATTTTGTTCGGTTTAAGTTTTGCCTTTATCGGACAATTGGGTGATTTGACCGAGTCGATGATCAAGCGGGACGCCGAACAAAAAGATTCGGCCCAAAAGGTACCCGGCTTCGGCGGCGTGCTGGATATTATCGATTCGCTTTTAGTCGCGGCGCCGGTCGCTTATTTATTTTTAAAGGTAAGTTTTAACAGAGGATAACGTTGGAAGTCACTATACAACTGGAATCAACAGATAACCAGCTCGATCTGTTCGGGCCTGCCGATGAACACCTTCGTCTCCTGCGCCAATCGCTCGGCGTGCAGATCACCGCCCGTCAGGATAAGCTCATTGTTGGGGGGAACGATAAGGATATCGAAAAAGCCGTTGACATTATCGACAAGATGCAAAAGCAGCTTCTCAAACGCCGCACACTCTCGACCGCTGACGTGACTGCTTTTATCCGGCAGCACGACTCAGCCGGCATCGAGGGCGGCGGCACCCTGTCCGTTTACTCGGGCAAGAAGATTATCGAACCGTCAACCAAAGGGCAGCTCAAATATATCGAAACCATGTTGTCCAACGATCTGACGTTTTGTATCGGGCCCGCGGGAACCGGTAAAACGTATCTGGCCGTGGCCGTCGCGGCCTCCATGCTGAAGAAAAGACAAATCAGGCGAATCGTGCTGGCGCGCCCGGCCGTCGAGGCGGGCGAAAAACTCGGTTTTCTGCCGGGCGATTTACAGGCCAAGGTTAACCCGTACCTCCGCCCCCTGTTCGACGCCCTCGAAGACATGATGGATTTCGTACAGATGAAAAAATTCATGGAACTGGATATTATCGAGATTATCCCCCTGGCCTTTATGCGGGGTCGAACGCTCAACGAAGCCATTATTATCTGCGACGAGGCTCAAAATACATCCGCCTTACAGATGCTCATGGTCTTGACCCGGCTGGGGCACGGCTCGAAAATGATTATTACCGGCGATATCACGCAAGTTGACCTTCCGCCGGGCCAGAAAAGCGGCATGGTCGAGGCGATTGAGATACTGCGCCGCATCAAAGGCATCGGCTATGTCGAATTGGCGCAAAAGGATATTGTCCGTCACCAATTGGTCCAGAAAATTGTACAGGCGTATAAAAAAAGAAAACCGGAACAGCATAGCCGCCGAGACGAGCGGGAATAATCGATGGCTTTTTGGAAAAAAACAAATCCGAGGCGAAGCCAGGTTCGCAAAAGCATGTCGGCCGAGCGCTTCTCGAGAATCACAAAGTATGCGAACGCAGATTCTCTGATCTCCGTTTTGATCTGTCTGCTGTTCGCCGTCTCCAGCGTTCTCGTTCTTTCCCTGCCCAACGCAAAGTATAATCAGGTCATCCCCACGGCGATCATCGTGGGTCTGATCACCCTGGCGGGGGCATTGTATATTTATTGCTACCAGAAAAAAATAAGAAGAAACCATACCCGGGCTTTGGTGTTGGCCGGCTTGTTTATCTTGATGATGGCCCTGACCAAACTCGGCGTCTCTTCGACCAAACTGACGTTTTGGGCTACGGGGACTGCCGTAACGACCGTCATTATTTTGACCATCGCCTACGATCAGCGTTTTGCCATCGGCCTGACTGTATTCTATTTATTGTTTGCCTGTTTCGCGGCGGCATCGGTGCCAAGCGACGAACACCAATTGACCGATATCAACCTGTTTCTAACGATGGGTGGTGGTGTGGTGACCTGTTGTTTCCTCCTTAAAGAAATTCGCACCCGGATTAAGCTGCTTCAGGTCAGCACGGTAGCGGCGGTCATCGTTTTTGTGACGGCTGCGGCCCTCGACTTCTTATCCCGAAATCTGACCGCCCAGGAAGCCCTGTCCATTCAGAATACCGAAACGGCCGCCATTTTAAAGAATGCCGGTCTTCACGCCGGCATCACCCTCGTGGTGGGCGTACTGATTCAAGGCCTGCTGCCGTTGATTGAGAAGGCTTTTCGAATCGCCACGAGCATGACGCTCCTGGACTATAGCGATGCCAACCAGCGACTGCTCAAACGGCTCCACATGGAAGCGCCCGGCACGTTCAGTCATAGTCTGCTGATCGGCTCGATTGCCGAAGCAGCCGCCGAAGCTATCGGGCGAAATGGTCTCTTATGCCGGGTGGGGGCTTATTACCACGATATCGGAAAGATCAATAAGGCCGGCTATTTTGTCGAAAACGAACTCGGCTCGGCCAGCCGACACGATAAGCTCTCTCCGAAAATGAGCCATTTGATTATCATCGGGCACGTTAAAGACGGCATCGAAATCGCCAAGGAGTACGGCCTGCCCGTCGTGCTGCGCCAATTCATCGAGACGCATCATGGCACGACGCTCATCGAGCCTTTCTATCACGAAGCCAAGAAACAGCAAAACGCAAACTCGAAAGGCAAAGGTACAGAGGGTCCATCCGAGAGTGAATATCGGTATCCCGGCCCCAAACCCCGCACGAAAGAAGCCGCTATTATCATGCTGTCGGATGCCGTGGAAGGCGCCGTTCGAAGCTTGCAGGAAGTTACACCGTCGAAAATCGAAGCCGTCGTGCATAACATGGCGATGAGGCGCCTCCAGGACGGCCAGTTCGACGAATGCGATTTATCGCTGCGGGATCTGAGCCGGATCGAGGCCAGCATATCGAAAACCCTCACGGCACACTATCACAGCCGGATCGCTTATCCACACCCCCCGGATTTGCCGCCGGGCGCCGAAGTTCCAACCGAGCAGGAAAATAATAAGCAACCATGACCTCTGCGAAACAAGATCAGGGTATCATTATTCATCTCACTGAAAGTTTCAAGGACGTTCGTGTGCCGATGCCTACGTTGAGGAAACTCGCTCACATCGTCTGCGATCGTTTTGGTGAGAAGAAAACGCCGGAAATGACCTACGAGGTGAGTATTGTGGTCGTCGATGATATCCGGATCAAGGAGCTGAACGAGCAGTTTCTGAAACACAAAAGGACGACCGATTGCTTGAGCTTCGATTTATCGGACGGCAATGATTCGTCATCGAGGATGTTCGAGCTTATCATCAACGGAGAAATGGCCGCCCGTCAGGCCGATCTTCGAGGTCACCCAAGCGAAGCGGAACTGGCGCTGTATATCACGCACGGTCTGCTGCACAACGTCGGATTCGACGACGCGACGCCGGACCAGGCTCGCAAGATGCACGAGGCCGAGGATAAAATTTTACAACAACTTGGCTATGGTTCCGTGTATAATAAGAAAAAATGAATTTACAATTGAGAATGTAGAATTTAGAAATTCTCAATTCTTCATTCTAAATTCTCAATTCACATAGATTGAAAGGGTAAAAAAAAGTGGATTACGCGGGTTGGGCGGTAATTATAACTTGCCTTCTCGCCGGCGGCACGTTGTTTTTTTCCGCCAATGCCGTCGCCCTGCAAACATTTTCACACGGAAAACTTCAAGAAGCATTCAAAACGGTCAAAAAAAGGGATGATTCCAAGGATATCATCGAGCGACTGATAGAGAATGAAGATCGACTCATCCTGACGTGTGCGTTATACCGGCTGATTTTTAATATGTGCATCCTGCTTGTCCTGGTGGAGTCATTTTTAGTACGTCCAAGCCGATCAGAACCACCGGGAAATGAAATACTCGGTTACAGTCTCACGGTGATAACCGCAAGTGCAATATTCTCGATATTCAGCCTGGCCATTCCTCACGCGTGGGCGAAATATGCGGGCGAAAAAATCCTCTGCCGCTCATATAAGCTCCTGGCCATTGCAGCGTTTGTGGTTTCACCTACCCTTTATATCTTTAAGTTATACGACGGCCTCATCCGGCGACTGGCGGGCATCGCGGAAACAACCCCCGAAGAGCAACATGAAGAAAAACAGGAAGAATTCATCACCGACCTCGAACAACACAAAACCGAAGGAACGCTCGATGAAGAAGAGCAACAAATGATAGAAAACGTGTTGGAATTGAGCAACAGCACGGCCGACGAGATTATGACGCCTCGCACGGACATCGTCGCCGTCGAGGTCAATTCCGACTTATCGAAAGTCATAGAAACGATCACGAGCGGCGGTCATACGCGCGTGCCGGTTTACGAGGAGAATATCGATAATATCGTCGGTCTTGTGTACGCGAAAGATTTACTGACCGAGATCGGCAAGCAAACGCCGGACTTCAAAATCCGCGAGAAAATGCGGACGGTCTATTTCGTTCCCGAGACGAAGCCGCTCCGCGTTCTGCTCCACGAATTTCAGAATCAAAAACTGCACATTGCCGTCGTGCTCGATGAGTACGGCGGGACGGCGGGGATTGTGACCCTCGAGGATATTCTCGAAGAGCTTGTGGGTGAGATCGCCGATGAGTACGAAGAAACGCCGCCGGAACCCATCAAAAAAATCGATGACAATACAATCGAAGTGGACGCCAGAACCTCCATCGACGACGTCAATGACGAATTCGAGCTGAGCCTGCCCGAGGATGAAGACTACGAGACGATAGGCGGCTTCGTTTTTTCACGGCTCGGCTATATCCCCAAAACCAACGAGAATTTCGAATACGAGAACTTGACGTTCACTATCGCTTCGGCCGAAACCCGGCGGATCAAACGCATCAGAATCCAGAAAAGCGAAGATACGTAGGGGCCGCCCCCTGTGGCGGCCCAGGGCAGACACAGGGGTCTGCCCCTACGGTGTAACCATGCTGACCAAAGACCTGGCCATTTGCATACGTGCTGTTGACTATTCCGAAACGTCTCAGATCGTAACGTTTTTCACCCGCCGGACGGGCAAGATTGGCGCCATCGCCAAAGGCTCGAAACGTCCCAAGTCGGCTTTCGACGGACCTATCGAAATCCTGTCACACGGAAAGATTGTTTTTGCCGACTCAGGCAAAGACAAACTCGCCACACTGACGGAATTCGAGCCTGCTTACGACGCGCCGAGGAACGATTTTTTCGCTTTGAATTGCTGTTTCTTCGCCGCCGAACTACTGAACCACCTCACACACGAATACGATCCGCATCCCGAACTTTACGACAGCTTCCTGAATTTCCTCCAAAACGTCGAACAGCACGAAACCCAACATAACATGCTGGCGGCCTTGATCCTCTTTCAATTGGGATTGCTCAAGGAGATCGGCCTTCAGCCCATATTAAGTTATTGCCCGAATTGCAAAACGCAATACGCACAACGCAAGACGCCATACGAAACCTATTTCAGCAGTTCCGCCAACGGCCTTGTTTGCCGGGATTGCGAACCAAGCTTCCCCGACAAAATCAGACTCAGCAAGAACGCCACCACATGTTTGACGAGCCTAAAGCAGATTTCCAACGCAACGCAAGGAACGCTTCGAGAGATCGAAAAAATCTTAGTTCATCACTTCACGGAATTGCTCGGCCGACCGCCGAAAATGGCCAAACACATCCTCAATGAAAGCGCAGGATACCTTTAAATGAATACGTGGGGCTATAAATGCAGTTTTTTAAGGCCAAAGACTGTTACTGCCACAAAATTCATCGGATACCCTTCTTTGTCTTGTTGGTGGCTGGATTCGGTTAATGACGCCATGCCGGAGCAATTGCTGAAAAAATCCAACGTGGATTTTCTGCTGATTCGTGAGGACTCACCGACCCGGCGTTTGACTGATCAATTCGTTCGCTTACGCCTGATCGAGCAAATTGAGGCGTGGCAACTCTACGAAGTCGTCATGAATGAATCATCGGACCGGTCTGCTCCCGAGCGTCCATCTCCGTTTCCGCCCCGCTCGCCGAACCTTCGGCGATGTGATGAAACCTCTGATCCACCCTGTTGAGCCATCGGCGTCTCTACGACGTGGACTCCGTCTCAATGCCCGAGATACCTGATTTCCCCGCGACCAATCCGGCCAGTTGAGCGACAATGCCGTTCATCTTATTGGTCTGCGCGCTCAATTCCTTCGAGGCACTGGCGGATTCTTCGGCCGT
>JAFGTG010000094.1 GCA_016934255.1 Sedimentisphaerales bacterium | reverse complement strand
TTCATAAATCTGTCTCCTGAATACGTTATCGTCTCAGGCGACAAATCTACCTTAGCTATGCGCCCAGTTTTTGGGGAGTATTATAGTTAGCATTACAAAAGCTCCATCTTTTTCGTTTTATAGCACTACCAAAAACATGTTTAATATGTTGATTATTTTCTACTTATCGAAATGTTCTGATAAACAAAACAGCTTAGCTTATTTTCATCATTGAATGATCCTATATACAATCTTCAGGTAATGCACAGGAACATTAATAAAACATCTGGATAGAATTTTGTTTATGAATCCTACGTGGAATTAATCCCAATACTAAATAGTTGGCATCGTGTCCCTGGCGTATTAGAGAATATCCGCTAATTATTTATTCTTTGTCTTCTTTATCGTTTCAACTACCGATGTTCTGCTTTTACGACGCGCATCCTTAACAGTCATAAACTTACCAGTTATTGCGCTCCTTCCAATTTTCCTAGTGCTGCCTTTCTTGGCCATTTTTATTTCCTTTCAAATGTTCAATCTCTTGCTTTACTTAAATGGCAGGGAATGAAGACTTACATGAAGAATATAGATCTGGTATCCCTACCAAACATATGAATCTCATTAAATGAAATTATAACAAGACCTTAAAATAAATCAATATTATAGGACGATACCATCTCAAATATTTCTCCTAAAAACCTTATATTTCGGTTAATCTGCCTATTTTTAAGCTAAAACCGTTATATTTTATCTATTTTAACACTTGACTTTTTATATTTTTAATGATAATAGTTGAATGGGAAGATTGTGGTGACAATAGGGATTACATCTTTTCTTACAACTCATTGACTGATCCACATGGCATATCAAGAATTGAAAAATCAGTATCCAGAAACGATTTGAAGATTTGTATGCCGTATGTCGTATTAAGTATTTGGTATCTGGTTATTCGTATTCTTCGTAGCTCTTCGTGGTTAAAAAAATCTGCGTCATCCGCGCAATCCGCGGTTAAGAATGGTTGTTCGTTCCTTCGGCGTTGCTCAGAGCCCGCCCTGAGCTTGCCGAACGGGACAGGCTAAAAACATCTCGTATATGGAAAATGGTGGGGCATAGCCGCCACCCTACAAAACGGAATGAATTAGCTCTGCGTTCTCTGAGACCTCTGTGTTTATTATACATATGTCGTCGGTCGTATGCATAAGGTCGGAAGTTGAATCCGCATCATCCGCGAAACTTGTGCCCCAGGTATCCGCGGTTAAAACTCGTCGTTAGTCGTTCGTATGTCGTATGTCGTTTAAGAATTTCCGTGTTAACTCGTGTTCATTCGTTGTTAAGCTTAGTCGTTAGTTCTTGGTATATAGTATGTGGTGGTAATATCATCCTGTCGATCCAGTTATCCCGTCAAAAAAACAGAATGTGCTTGACTTCGGAGCACTAATTTAGTATAATACTTTACTAATAGAATACAGAATACAGAACACAGGAGACAGGAGACAGAAGGAAGCAAAACGGAAATCAGATCATCAGGGGATCAGGAGGTGGAGATCAGGATGTCAGGGAATCAGGCGTTGAATAATGAATATCTCCCTATGGGACACCTCACGGCGGAATATCCAATTCCGAATAACGAAGGGCAAGAATCCATCTTCACCTGCGTTCATCCGCGGTTATTACTCGTCGTTCGTCGCTCGTATTTCGTATATGGTATTTGATTATCTTTGTGCCTTTGTGTCTTCGTGGCTAACGAAAAAAACAAAGCCAATCGTTTTGAATTTAATGGTGTTCATTCGTGGTTCCTTTTTAATCGAAAAATGCACAAAAATTTACAAATTTTCACAAATCCTTCGACAAACTCAGGATAATGTCCTAAAAACTTACAAAAATTCGCACCTTATCAGGGAATTTCAACGTCTTCGGAGGGACCTAGTTGAAAAAACAAAGCCAATCGCCGGCCTCCGGCCGGAAGCTCTAAACCCTAAATCCTAAATCCGAAACAAAGACATGATTTGAAAAAACAAACATGCCCTGAGCGTAGTCGAATGGGGCCAATTTTCAGACGGGGCAGACGGTGGGCCTTGTGAATGAAGGGAAACGGTGATGACGTGAGTTAGGTGAAAAGACGTAAAATAGCCGGTGAGACGGCAGCCGGTACGACGGCCCGGCGGGAAGGGTATCTATTGCGACAGTTGCGGCTAATCCATTGCGGTCGCGGGATTTATGCCGCTAAAGGGATTGGCGATATCGCGGGTGTCCGTGACGAAGCGTAAGAGCATGGAGATTTTGCTCTGGACGTGGACTTTTCGATAGATATTCCGCGTGTGCGTCTTGACGGTGCTGGGCTTGATCTGCAAAACCTTGGCGATTTTGCCGTTTCGCAGGCCCTGACAGATCAGCTCGGCGATTTCACGCTCGCGGGGCGTCAACTCGTAGCGGCCCTGGACGTGAGACCATTGCTGTTTGTTGAGCAGTACGACCTCGGAACGTTTCCGGCCGGTATCCGCACCGCCGAAATCTTTTGCATTGGAGTTGGGTAATTGAAGCATGGTTATCGACCCTCCTGAAGTTGCTTAAGCAAGCGGCGGGCTTCGTCGACATCTGCCTGCGTGAGCCCTCCGATTCGGCTATTTAAATCCAGAGATAGTTCTAAGTGTTCGACGGCTTCGCTGGCTTGTTCGAGTTTGGCATAGGCTCTGCCCAAATGAAATCGCGTGCTGACGCCCTGCTGCGCCGTGCTTGAATAAAGCTGGATGGCCCGGGAGAAATCCTCGACGGCCTTGTCATATTCGCCCAGTCGGTAATAGATGACGCCGCGGGTATCGAGCAGGTCGTTGTAGTCCGGATTGATCCGGAGTCCCTTCCGGGCAAATTCGAGCGCCGCTTCGGGTTTATCCTGCTCTTCGGACAATATCCAGGCAAGGTTATTCATCGCGATAACGTTGTTGGGTTCAAGCTCAAGAATGCGGCGGTAAAGCTCGGCCGACTCGTCGGCCCGTCCGGGCGTCTGCAACAATAGCACGGCCAGGACATTCATCGCCTCGACACAGTTGGGATCCTCTTTCCGGACAACGTTCAGTATCTTCTCGGCCGTACTTTTCGCCTGATTATCATTATTCGCTGTGAGATCCGCCGCGACCGCAACAAGAATCCGGCTGCCGTCCGGATGCGTCTCGTACCAATGGATAACTTCCTGATCGAGTTCGCTCCAGAGTCGATCTTCTCGAAGAAGTTTCGCTTTTGCCAATAAGGGATTCGGATCGTTTGGCACAGCTTCGAGCAGAGAATCAAGATCCTTCAAGGCTCGATTCGTATTGCCGTTTTTGTAGAGAGCAACAGCTAAAGCAATCTGGCATTGCCTTCGGTTCGAGTCATCGCATCGGTCCAATTGCCTCCTCAACAAAGCCACGGCTTTCTCCGACTCGCCCGCTTCGATATACGTATTCGCCAGAAAGACGGCTACACCGGAATCATTCGGATCCATTTCGTATAGTCCTTTGAGCGTCGGGACGGCCAGGACCGGCGACCGCATCGCTTCGGCACGGGCCTTTAAAAGCAACAACGCCCTGTCGTCGGATTGATACGTAAGCCCGCTTAACGCTGCATCGATCGCCCGTCCGGGCTCACCTCGCCGGATGGCAATCTCTCCCTTGAGCACCCAGGTCTCTCCGACTTCGGGCTGATCTTCCGCTATCCTGTCGAGAATTCGATCCGCTTCGTTGATGGCCGACTCGGTTCCTTTCGCCAAGAGGGCTCTCGCTTTAAAGAGTCTCAACTCGACATCATCGATATTTGATGCCAGGGCTTTCTCAAGCAGGATTTCCCCTTCACGTATCTCGTCCGGCTCCCCGGAAACGAAGTAAAGTGAAATCGCACGCTTCTGGATATAGACATTGTCGGGATCCAGGGACAGCGCTTTTTGAATGTCCGCAATAGCCTTATCCATCCGGCCCTGAGAGCGATAAAGGTCACTTTTTGTCATCCATACTTGAGTGTTGTTGGGATCCATCTCAACGGCCCGTTGAAGATCTTCGATCGCACGATCCGTTTGCCTCAGAGCTTCAAACGTTCGAGCGCGAAGCATATAGGCGGAGGTATCGTTAAGCTTGTGCACCATTTCATCGGAAAGCCGAATCGCCTCGTCCGCATTTTTTCGACGAAGACTCACTTGAATTTGCGCCGCGGTGACCAGGATCGAATTGGGATCCCGACGTTTCTGCTCATCAAGCAATTTCGAGGCTTCATCCAATTTACCCTGTTGTATCTTAAGCAACGCAAGGGACAAACACGCCGCCTGATTATTCGGATCGCTGTTCACATAATCCTGCAGAATCACCGATGCCGAATCCAGTTCCCCGCGCCGCACGCAATCCATGAATGTCCATTTTGTGAGATCTGGATGAGACAGCTTCAGCCGGGACGCACGGATCATAATCTTTTCGGCCTCGTCATATTCCTTGGCTTTATACAGGGCCGCCAGCATGGGGACGATGACACGAAGATCATTCGGCGCCATCCGAAGCGCCTCTCGATACGTCGAAACGGCCAACTGTAAGTCACCGGCTCGTTCGTGCGTTCGCCCCAGGAGAACCCGGCTGGCCTGGTCATTCGGATTGGCCAACATGTTTTCATGTAAAAGCGAAACAATCTCCGGATGATGATTTTCGAAATGACCTCCGGCGAACCACAGCTTCGCCTGCTCGTATCGCCACTGCCAGCCGTTCTCTCCCTCGAGAGCTTTAATCTCGTCGACGAGTTTTTGGGCTTGTTCGGTGTTGTTGAGGACGCGTTCAAACGACAGGAGACGGCGCTTTATGGGAATGTCGTCCGTCAGTTTTTGGGATAGCGTCAGAATCAACGTATAGGCGTCCTCTTCCTGATTCCACTGCGAATAGAACCGAGCGAGCAGCAACGCCAATTGACGCTGAGAAAACGGCTCTTCAATACTTGTCAAACCACGTTTTAACGTCTCTTCGCATTTTTTTCGGAGGCCTTGTTTATCCGACAGAATCGCAAGCGAGCGAATCAGGTTGACCGACTTCGGATCATCTCGCAGCGCGTCCTCCAACCGGCGGATCGCTTGATCTATCTTGTCCTGAGCCGTGAGCAGTCCGACCTCATTCAAGATAATCTTTTCAGGTGACATAGATGTTTGCTTAAGCTGATCCAACAGCATACGGGCGTCTTCGAATCTGCCTTGTAGCAGGGCAAACTCGAATTCCAACAATTGAACTTCATCCGAGTCCCCAAGGCCCTTCTTCAAAGCGGATAACTGTGTTTCAACGGCCTTGACCATTTCCTGATATCCTGCACCCGGGCCGGCGGAACTTCGCTTGAGCAGTTGTATTTGAGCTTCCAGATAAAGGAGGACCGGCCCCGGATCGCCCGGCCGGAGCTCGCTGGCTCGTCGTGCGTGTTCGGCGGTTTCGATCCAGTTCCCGGACCGAGCCATCAGCCTCGCAAGGGCTAAACGCGCCTCCGACCAATCGGGGCTTTCGGAAATCAATATTCGCAATTGTCGTTCCGCCGATTCACTATCACCCAGTTGAGACAGCGCCGAGGCTAATGCCAATCGAACTTGTGGGGATTCATTTCCTGACTCGATCGATTGCTGCCAACGTCGAACCGCCTCTCGCACGCGTCCCTGCCGAACCGCCACGGAACCTCGTAAGAAGGCCACATCGGCAGGGGCGATCCCCTTTTGGCTCAATTGGGCGATACACGCATTGGCATCATCGAGCTGATCACATTGGATATACAATTTCGCAGCGACGGGCATAAAATCCCACGGTTGAGAAGAAAGGGCTTCCAACCCATCTTTTGCCACCTTCAGCATGGTTTCTTTTGATTGGGTTCGTAAAGCATACTGGGCCCATATTTGCCACAAACCTGGATTTTTCGGGATGACCTTGCTCACGGCCTCCAGATGAGATTCCGCCCTCTCCAAATCACCACAATAGATGGACTCTTCAGCCAATCGCAAACGGACATCGGCCTCCGACAGATCCTGGCCTTGAGCCTGATCGAGGTCCGCCAGGGCCCGAGGGACATCTCCATTTCGACGATAGAACGCCGCACGGATAAGATACGCCAGAGCCGAAGACGGATTATTCTCCACCGCCCGATCGAACCAATGGATCGGAGGAACGTCTGGAAAATCATTGGGACGCTGTTCCACAAGACGTCCCAACGATTCGTAGGCCAATACCTGATCGGGATGTTCCTGAATCACGTTTGTTAGCAGGGAGACCGCTTCCGGGAACTTTCGTTGGGCAATTAACGACTGAGCCAGTAATCGCTCAAGCATCGGATCGGGATTCGTTTCAAGTTGTCGTCGTGCGATCAGTTCGGCCTCGCCGGGGCCAATTCTTAAATAGATATCAATCAATTTCGACACGGCCTCGGCATTATCCTTATCAATCCTTAAAATCGTCCGATAGGCCTGGATCGCTTGTTGCATGTGATTGCGTTTAATCGGTCGAATCTTAAGTTGCGCATCGGCATATTTGAGCAGGACGGAGACATCATTAGGCCGCACGGCCAGATAATACCCCAGGTACTCCCCCGCCTCTTCCCAATGGCCCTCATCATAGGCTTTTGAACCGCGGACAAGCCCCTGCTGACTTCGATTACTTTTACGCCATTGATGCAATGCAAAAACGCCGACCACCAGGACAAAAAAGCTGATGACTATAACAATGGCTAACTTCCAGTTGAAGTACCTTACCGTTTTCCTCTTGTCTTTTTTATCCTTCGACTGTTCGTAATACACTGCCGACATCGTTGTCCTTTCTCATCTATCAGAATTGACTGATGAAATTATCGAGAAGCTTCCGGGTCGTTTGCCAACAAATACTCAAATCCATTTTCAGCGACAGATTTCGAACGTATTCGATGTCGTAATGGATCCATTCCTGGAAGTCTCTCATCGGTTGTCGGGTTCGATGAACCTGCCACAGACCGGTAATCCCCGGTCGAACCGACAATCGGGCGTCGCGCCATAACGGGCATAACGTATTCTCCGATTCCGGAGACGGGCGAGGCCCCACAACACTCATTTGACCGGCCAGAACGTTAAAGAATTGAGGGATCTCATCGATATAGGTCTCGCGCAAAAATCGCCCGACGGTACTAATGCGCGGATCGTCTTCCATTTTAAATTGCGGCCCGTCCACCTGACTGACAATCCGAAGCTTTTCCTGTATGGCATGGGCCCCGGTAATCATGGTCCTGAATTTAAGGCAACCGAAATCCTTGCCATGCAATCCCTGTCGCCAGTCTCTATAGAACACGGGACCGGGGGATGTTAATTTGATCGCCAATGCAATAAACGGAAACAACGGAGCAAACAAGAGAAGAATCACAACGGCGACGAGACAATCGGTGATGCGCTTGAGGCACCGTGCGTACGAAAAGGGGCCCCACTTTCGAAAAGAACGGCATGGATCCTTCGAGAATTCGAAAACATGGCTTAACTTGGAAATTCGCCGGGAAACATTCTCTCGGTTTCGAATCGCAAAGAGCCTTTCATACCGCGGCCCCTTAATGATACAATTCTGAACGAGCTCATTTTTCGGAACGCAAACGCCCGGCCCGACAATGGATGAGTAGATAATAGCCCCCGGTTCAATACAGGCACCATCGCCGAGAATCGTCGGGCCGACAATGACCGCATCGGGCGCAATGCTCACATCCCGTCCCAGTAAAACTTTCCCGACGCACCTCGGCCTCTCGGATGTTACTTTCGATCCATTCGAACTGAGCGTGAAACGATGTTTTTTCGATAATCCCATTCCACAGAAACTCAACAATCCTTCTTCCGAGTCCAAATCAAGAACCGCCCCGCCGATATTGACGGCACACAGCGTCAAACCTTCCGTGCGACATTTACCGGTTAACGCTGAAAACGATAAAGGCAGGACACCATCGGGCAAAACGCGTTCAAGAACACACGTTTTGATAAAGAGATGATGCGGCCAATCCGTCGCGGCAAAGGCAAACTCCGCGGAATCGATATACACCCGATGAAAGGCGGCCACCTTTCCGCCGGCCGTCAATCGGACTTCTTCTCGCTCGCCCAACAGCTTCGGATCCGCCGTAACGGCCACAACATCCGCCTTGACGCCGGACAAGACCCTTTCGAGAAGCGCCATATCAACATTTGTTGCAAAACGTCCGTTGGAAAGAACAAGCCAGGGCTTGGTTACACCCTCTTGCTCGGAAACATTCTCATGCTCGAAAGGAACAACCACATTCTTCTGGTAATAGTATATGTCCGCTCGGGCTTGAAGTAATTCTCTATCCCTCAAATCCATGGGATCCTGCAACGCTTGCGTATCGACTTTCCAGTCTTCCGGAAAAGCAAAAACCGTCTTTCCAATATCCAACGACTGGAAAGGCGCCGGGGAGGTCGATCTTTTGCTTTGATGGACCAAACTTCGTCTCATACCGTTGAGAACCACGCCGGCAACGGGGTCGCCGGTTAACGCAAATCGAAGAAGGCCCTCTTGACCGGTTCTCACGGCATTTTTATGTATGCAAATCAGATTCATAGAATCATAAAGGGAACATTCAAACGATCGAAAGTCAATTCGATATCTGCCCGAGGGCAAATGCAAACGGACTTGCTTAGATCGTGCGGACTACACTCGCCAGCCCCTCATGCATTAGCTTTTAGGAGACTTTTTCGACGTCTTGGCGGAATTGTTACCGCCTGATTCCTTTGTCCCGGACACCGAGGCTTTTTTCCGAGTGCGTACAACGGTCTTCCTCGATTCGGCACTTTCAGAATATGAATAATCATCCGGC
>JAFGTG010000093.1 GCA_016934255.1 Sedimentisphaerales bacterium | reverse complement strand
TTCGGATTTTAGAAAGAAAAAATCAAGACAACAGATTTTTTCTTTCCAAAAGTATGCCTAACCTCCAATTTTGCAAAAGTCTTGTTAGTATAAGGAAAATAACGAAGATCTTCCATTTTCGGCTTGACGGACCGATGTGTCCGCAAAGAAATGTATAAAAAAAGCCGAGGCGGAATATCCCGGCTTTCTTTGTCTCTTTTCATTGTTAGCGGACGGTATTAATGTCTCGCTAATTTATTCATTTCTTCCTGAAGCTTTACGAAGATTTTCGAGAAACTCAGAATCAACCGGGCGCCCCAGGGTCTGTGCTTCATAAACATCCTTCCAAGCTTTGTCATATTCTCCCAGATAGGTGTAGGCACGTGCTCTACCTTTGTAGGCGTCAGTTATCGTTGAGTCCATTTCAATGGCCCTGCTGTAGTCTGCGATGGCCAGGCCGTATTCACCTTTGTTTGCATAGACCATCCCGCGAGTAACATAGGCACGCGCATCCTTTGGTTTTATCTCAATGACTTTGGTGAAGTCTGCGATGGCCAGGTCGTGTTCGCCTTTGTCGTTATAGGCCATCCCGCGAGTAACGTAAGCGCGCGCAAACCCTGGATCGATCTCGATGGCCTTGGTGAGTTCTGAGAAGGCTTGGTTGTATTCACCGTCGAGATAATGGGCTTCACCTCGATCGCAATGGTCAGTGGCGGCGGACTTGTCTCTGCTCAAAGCAGCCTCTTCGCTGAAACCCGGCGTTTTGTAGTCATCGACGGCCAAGGCTGTATAATCCTCCGGTATTACCGGCTCGAAATCACTCGCGACGACTGGAATATCCCACTGGAAATCAGAAACAACGACATGCACTTGCATCTGCTCATTCATCTTCATTTCTATTTCCCAGAGCACTGGCAACCAGGTTTCGACATCCACCCAAAGTGTTACTTTAATGCTCTCTGCGAAACCTTCCGAAAATTTAGGGTCCGTAGTCTCAAAACCCTCTACTTTTATGCCGTCAATCTCCTTCCGGCCCAACTCGGTGTAATTACAATCTATAATTCGCTTGAGCGTCTCTCTCGGATCATTTTTTTCCCTCTTCACTCTGGCAAGCCAGTCATCATCGAATTCCATCCGCTGGTACTTTTTCTGCTCAGGCGTCAGCGAAATCATCACCTTTTGGTCCGGAAGAATATACATCTCTGTGGTCACTTTTTCGCCGGTATTGGGATCGGGTATATCCATTTCCCATTTCATACCGTATTCATCGGAGATGAGCATCGCGCCTTGCACCTTTTGTTTTTCACCCGGTACCATCATTCCTGTCATTGTCATATCCATCTTGTACTTAAAAGCTCGGGCCTGCTCGACTCTCTCGAGGACGCTGGCCAGAACGACACTCGTGCTCGTTTCTACGAAAACATTTGTCAATACAAGAACACCTATCAATATCACTGCCGCCGCAGCCAATTGTGATATTCTGCTTTTCATGATAATTCTCCATAGACTTCGTTGTGTGCGAATCTTTTTTGCCCTTTCGACTTCGCTCAGGGCATGCTTTTGGGATTCGGGAATTACTCTTGAGATATCCTTACTTGCTCCAGAATCTTTACCAAACTGTCCAACAAGATTGTTCCCGATCACTTTACTTCGTTCGTTAAAAACGTTGAATGTCGATCGAACGATTTCTTCTTCCTCTATCAGGGCTTCGTAAAGTGCATGACAATCCCGGCATGCATTAATATGCTGCCTGATTTCATCGTCCGCCAAATCATCCAGCTCTCCGAGGACGAACGCCGCGATGGCTTCATTCCGATCTTGACAATTGCTGTTCTGAGTCATGATTCGTCCTCCACAAGCAACTCGTGCAACATTAAGCGAGCCCTGACCAGGCGACGCCTGACCGCGACCTCACTGATTCCCAGGCTCCGGGCCACGCCGGCGCAATCCCGTCCGTCCAGGTAGTAAAGAGTGATCGTCTCACGGTAGGCATCAGGCAATTTTGAAATGGCCGAATGCACGTGGATGAGATGCTCATTGCCGGAATTCGGCTGGCTCGGAACGTCCTCTGTGACGGGATGGCTATGTCGGCGTTTTCTGGACGCATCAATACACTTTCGGCGAGCAATTTTCAGCAGCCAGGGACGCACACGCGTAGGGTCCCGGAGTGTATCGAGCTTCGCAAATGCCTGTATGAAAACGTCCTGCACAATATCCTCACTATCGTGAAAGTTCTTCGTATAGGCCAAACAGAGGCCCAGCACGGCCGATGCATGGTCGCGCACCAGCCGTTCAGGCGTCAGCTTTTTTCTGGCAGCCGCAATGTTCCCACTTTTTCGAGTATCCCGTGGTCCGGTTTCGGTCAATTGACCACTCCTTTCTATAACACTGACGGGGAGTAAGCGCAAATTGTGACAATCCATTGTAGGATTTTCTAAGTATTTTAGAAAGATGTGTCAGGAGGAGAATGAAATATCACCAACCGTTTATCACGAATACCAAGGTGTGGGAGCGATATTAAGTACTAAACCTCCCAGCCCTTTCGGTAGGTCCGGTGGACATACTGATTGACTTGGCGATAGTTTGTGCATTCCATCTTCTCGACGTTCCATTCGAGCTTCTTGCCGATGCCGGCGAAAGCCGCTAAATGGCCGGTGAAGATCCATTCGGTGAGTCGGCCGGACGTGGTGGTGAAGTCATTCGTGAGGGAGTGTCCCTTTTCGATGGCGTCGAAAATCTCATCGATCGCGCCGCCAGTGCGCGGCAACGTTTTCAACGGCGGGGAGTATTGTCTGTGTTTTTTGATGGGCAGGATGCGCGTATCGTGGCAAAAGGAACCGCTATACATGTAGCCCTTATCACCGATGAAGATGCTTCCCACTCGGCTGGGTACCTGCAGTTCCTTCCGTAACTCTCTGAGGGATTTAGGGATGTCCTCGGTTTTTTCATACGCATAGATCTTTACCGGGGGCATATCTCCGCGCGCCGGGAATTCCCATCGCAAGACAAGGTTCAGGGGGTACATTTCAGAACTGCCCCCTTTGAGGTGAAGACACTCCACCGTGAAGCGGTCAGCCTGCCCAAGGCGCAGGGCATCGAACGCCCCGTCCAGATTGTGGCAGCCCATGTCACCGAGTCCGCCGGTGCCGAATTGCCGCCATTTTCGCCATTTTTCCGGATGCAGATCGTCGTGGTAGTCCCTGTAGGGAGCCGGTCCGATCCATTGGTTCCAGTGCACGTGAGCAGGTATCGGCTTGGATGGCGGGCGTCCACCGTAACCACCGAAGCTATCATCGACGATGCAATGGGCTTCGGTTACATGTCCGATCGCTCCAGCCCAGATGTACTCGCATAAGCGATGGTGACCTTCCCCGTAGTGGCCCTGGTTGCCCATCGCGGTGAAGACCTTGTTCTTTTTAGCTACCTCGCCAACGATTCGACACTCCCGGATGTTGTGCGCCAGCGGCTTCTGACAGAACGTGTGAAGACCGCGTTCCATGGCGCGCACCGCGGCCGGAGCGTGATGGTGGTCCGGCGCCGCAATCAGGACGACGTTCAGATCCTTGTGGCATTCGTCGAGCATTCGCCGGTAATCGTGATAGATCTTAGGCTTGGCATCGGTGTCTTTGATACTCTCAAGGGCGGTGGAGATCGCTTTGTCATCGATATCCACCATCGCGACCAATCGCTGTAACCTTGCCATGGACAATGGAAGTCGTTTGCCCATCCCGCCACAGCCGATGACGGCGACCCCAAGCTTCTCATGGGCAGGTCCCGCCGCGTGCAAGAGTGGCACTCGTGCAAGGCTAACCCCAGCCGCTGAAGCCGCTAGAGAGGCCCGCTTTAAAAAATTTCTTCGTGAATAAGTATGCATTTGGATGCTCCATCCCACAAAAGAAACCTCAGTTCTTCTGCAAAGTACTAATAAGCTCAACAGGATCGACGATCGGTCCGAGTTCGTACGTCCTGCCTTCGTGTTCCACTTCGACAGTGCGGCCGGACTTCATCGCCAGCTTCCAGAACCGCTCCGGCGTGATCTCCGGATCAACTTGCGCAGCGAGCGCATAGACGCCGGCGATATATGGAATGGCCCAGCTCCAACCGCCCTGGCGGTAGAAGACGTACTCGTCGATCCCGTTCGGCGCAGCCGTCGTCCGCGAATCCATCGGCACCCACAACTGGTTCCATTTCCGCTGCCCCCGGTAGAATCCCTCGGCCAGCCACCCACCCGGCTCGTACGAGAGGAAGTCGTCCGGATCATCCAGCGGCGCGCGGCCCAGACCGTCGAACACGAAGCCATGCACGTCGTCAATGCACGAGCAGACAACAAGCATACCGGCCTTCTTTGCTTGCTCGACCGCGTCCGTCATTTCGTCGTATCCCTTCCGCTTTGAACTCCATCCAACACTCATAGAGATAACGCGGATCTTGCGGTCGTCGGGCAACTGCTCGTTGATCTCGAGGATCCGGCGAACGGCCTGCGCGTAGTAGGCGAAGTTCCACTCGAAACCATCCTCACCTTTGCCCCAGTCGCCCGTCCACGATCCGATGTAATACAGGTCGGCCTCCGGCGCTACGCCCACCGTCTTGCCCAGAGCGATCGACGCCACGGCCGCCCCATGCATGGCAGCATCCGACCCCGGTTTGACGTTGATCTCCTCGTAAAGCCTCAGACGGTCGGCGTACTCTTGATGCTTCGTCAGCAATGGCTGGTCAACAATGGCGATACCAATCCCTCGTCCCGTGATTCCCCGCTCGTGCACCTTCCGCACACCCAGTCCGGGATTTTTACCGAGCTTTATAATGCGTTCGCGGTCGAATCCCTCCGGCATACGATTGGGCGTCGGCCACGCGGTCCGGCTGTCGAAATCGGCGTAGAGCAGATCGTCGAGCGACTTGCGCAGGTCGAGGCGTGAAACGTCACGACCCCGGAGGTCAACTTGCCAATTCTTGGTGCTCTTCGGATCGTGGTGAGGTAACGATTCGAGAGCGCCTCGGCCGAAGTCCCCCCCGATTGGATGCCGGTCAATCTTCGGAAATGGTATCGGGCCCGGTGGTTGCTTACTCAGTTTTATCGCTGAAATCTTCTGTGTCTGTGTTTGCTGTTGATCTCCAGGGTGTTTTCGGACAACGTCGATAAACGCCTTGGGATGAATGATCTTTGCGCCGCTTTCATGCACATAGGCCGACGCAAAAAGCAACTCCTTCATCTGCGCGGGTGTCAGATCGGGGCGCACCTGCCAGCCCATAGCCAGTACACCGGCACAATACGGAATGGCCCAGCTCAATCCACCCCGGCCCCAGTAAATATAGCTGATCCGATCGTGATAGTCGTAATGCTGAGCCGTTGTACGGCACGACGAAGGGACGTAGAGACTCGTTTCGGCGGGATCCACCTTAAATTCTCTTTTAGGTGGAGATCCGAGGTTGAACTTGCTCACGTTTTCCGGATCCCCGAGATCATACCAGCCGCGACGGATAAATCCGCGACGACTATCTGTGCAATCGAGCACCATAATTCCATCCCCCTCCGCACGGGCGCAGGCCTTATCCCACATCTGTCGATTGGCCCAAGAGGATTGATTTGGCGCAGCCGAAACGGAGACCACGCGGATTTTATCTGCCTCCGGGAGTTTTCTATTTTGTTCAATGATCCATTCCAATCCCTTCGCATCAAAAGCGGCATCTGTCTTCCAGGAAGGAGTCGCCACATAGTAAACCCGAGCGCCCGGAGCCGTACCGCAATTCGTGCCCACCAACAGGCTTGCGACCGCCGGGCCATGCATGCTGCTGTCATCCGTATCACAACCCGTGTCGTAATAGGCCGCTATTTTTCCATCATATTCAAGATGATCTTTAAACAAGGGCTGATCGATCATAGCCACGTTGACACCCTTGCCGGTAATGCCCTGGCGGTGCAGTTCGCGAACGCCAAGCCCCGGATTCATGGCATCCGTCAGGATTTTTTCGGGATCGCTTCCAGGAGGCATTTTGGCCCGTTCCGGCCAAACCGTTTCCCGGTTGAATTGCAGTTTGGCAATAAGTTCCTCCTGGGCGGAGAGATCATATTGGCTGATATCTTTCGCCCGCACATCGTCGAACGGTTTGATTGAAGGTACAGATTGTATAAAAGAACTTTCACGCCCACGAGAACTTGTCTGTTCGACGTTGATCTCTATCACCGTTCTGTCCTCCTTGTGGATTTCAAACATAAGACCTTTATCTTCGTAAGTAAAATAATCCTTTCCTGTGCCTTCTTCAACTTGGACGTCGTTCCCAAAAGTTTGTTTGACCTTCTGTTCCGAGTCCCCCACTTTCAAACCGTTAGCGAACGCGTAAAAAGGGCTATGTGCCGTAATCCCCGTGACAATATCGTCTTCGATACTGAAAGAGAGATCATTGTAAACCATGAAAAACATTCTCGGTAAATTGTTAAGGGTGTACTTTTCCGATCCGAGAAAAATCGTCTCTGGCTTTCCCCATTTTTTCAACACCTCGTCTTTGCGTGTGCCCAGCTTGAAGTCACCTACTCGTTCCCCCGGAACAATGAGCTTCTCGCCAACACTTTCCCGCGCTTCAACAATCCTGTTCGTTGAGATACGTGACCCATCATCTTTTTCAGGACGGTGCATGACCCATCGGCGGCCGGCCTGATAACAGATAAATTCCGTCATGGTTATGATGTTGACCGTCCATTTACCTTTTTCTGCATTCTCAACTTCAATCTCGCATGGAACATAGATGTGATATCCTGATTTTTCATGAGGTATAGGCTGACCAACAGAAGCCACGCGTATGAGTTTCGCGTCGAATTCCTCTTCAATAAACTTCTCGACCGTATCGCCCGGGACGCCTTCCATCAAGCGACTGACTTTCTCGTAATCCTTTGCAATGGCCGCCTCAAGGGTCTCGCGAACCACCTTGACGACAATTTCATTGTTCGCTAAATGACCTTGTTCCAAACCCACAAGCTGGTCGATCTGGTCGATTACCAGGGCATCCTCGGGAATTCCGCTGAGCTTGAACATGGACGGATCGATGGGCTGGTTATAAGCCATCACTTTAATCTGGGTATCCAGCTTGTCTTCTTTTTCTCCCATACGGTATTTTGAAAGCTCTTTAACAAGTTTGGTCTTAGGATCAATCACCAGTTCCAGTCGCGTTTTATCGACGGAGTGGGTGGCGGTGACATAGAGGGAGTTACCATCTTCAATAGGCTCATCAATGTGAAGCTGAGCGGCTGCATTTTTCCGCGAAACATAGAGCCACCGGAAGATAAGCTTGGGATCGTACTCCCTGGC
>JAFGTG010000092.1 GCA_016934255.1 Sedimentisphaerales bacterium | reverse complement strand
TTGCAAAATTGGAGGTTAGGCATACTTTTGGAAAGAAAAAATCTGTTTTCTTGATTTTTTCTTTCTAAAATCCGAAGAACGCTGTAGGGGACACAATATGTCACATCTTACTTAGTCGTGTCTTATCTCAAGATTATTGGTTATTTTCAGAAAATCCTGAAACAGATTTTCTGAAATAATATATGCCTAACCTCCAATTTTGCAAAAGTCTTTTTGGAAGCTCTGACCAAGGAGAATCATGACCGACGTCACACGTATCTTGAATGCTATCGAGCAAGGCGACGGCGAATCAACCGCAAAGCTACTGCCCTTGGTCTATGACGAGCTGCGTCTTCTGGCCGCTCAGAAAATGGCCCGGGAACAATCGGGCCAGACGCTTCAGGCGACGGCCCTAGTGCATGAAGCGTATATTCGACTGGTTGGATCTGAGGAAGGAAACTGGAAAAATAAAGGACATTTTTTTAAGGCCGCCGCAGAAGCCATGAGACGCATTCTCATTGACAACGCCCGGCGGAAAAAGAGTCTCAAGCGAAAAGGCGACTATCAAAAGATCGAATGTCTCGAAACGGACCTGCCCATCCAGGGAACCTCCGACGACCTGCTGGCGCTCGACGAAGCGCTGAATAAGCTGAGTGAGCAAAACAGGTTGGCGGCGGATATGATCAAGCTCTACTACTTCACCGGCCTCACCCTGGATCAGGTTGCCGCCGTCCAGGGGATCTCACGACCGACGGCGGCGAAATACTTAGCCTACGGCCGCGCCTGGCTGAACAGGGAATTCTCGTAATGGGGATGCCATAGAGCATTTCTCCCGGCTTTTTACTTTTTTTGAGATTTTATTTTTACATTTCGGGCGTGAATTACGCATTTCAATGTAGAGACCCGTTTAGGTAAAACTATGAGCAATCAACAACAAGACATAGAATCCATACTCGTCGAGGCCCTCAAGCGAAGCGATATGGACGATAGAAGGGACTATCTGGAAACAACGTGCGGCATCGATACCCCGCTACGAGCCGAAGTGGACTCCCTGCTTGACGCCTATGAGCACAAGGCGAGTCTGCTCAAAGCCCCGCCTGATCTCCTTGCGGAAACAATGGACAGGGTGACCGAAGGTCCCAGCACAATCATCGGCAGATATAAGCTGTTGGAGAAGATAGGCGAGGGGGGTTTCGGCGTGGTCTATATGGCCGAACAACAAGAGCCGATCACGCGGCGGATTGCGCTGAAGATCATCAAATTAGGGATGGACACCAGGTCGGTCATCGCCCGGTTCGAGGCCGAACGCCAGGCCCTGGCCATGATGGAGCATCCGAATATCGCAAAAGTCCTCGATGCGGGCGCGACCGATACAGGCCGGCCGTATTTCGTGATGGAGCTGGTCAAGGGCATCCCCATAACGGAGTACTGCGACAATAACCATCTCGATACACAACAACGTTTGGAACTTTTCATCGACGTCTGCAAGGCGGTTCAACATGCGCATCAGAAAGGCATCATTCATCGGGATCTCAAGCCGTCTAATGTGTTGATTACGCTGCATGACGGCAAGCCGGTGCCCAAGGTGATTGATTTTGGCATCGCTAAGGCGACCGGGCAGCGACTGACGGAAAAGACGCTGTTCACTCGCTTTGCCCAGATGGTCGGTACGCCGGAGTATATGAGCCCCGAGCAAGCGGAATTAAGCGGACTCGATATTGATACACGCAGCGACATCTACTCCCTCGGCGTTTTACTTTACGAGTTGTTAACCGGAATGACTCCTTTCGACGGAAAGAAGTTGCGCGAAGCGGGGTACGTTGAGATGCAACGTATCATCCGCGAAGAACAGCCCGTTAAACCTTCGACGCGGATTCGGACGGCCACCCGGAAACACCGATCTGTAGGGGCAGGCCCCCGTGCTCCCGAGTGGGACACCTTACGGTGCTGCCCAACATCGGGCGGCCACGGGGGGCCGCCCCTACGAGAAGTGTGCGGCGATCTGGACTGGATCGTGATGAAAACGCTGGAGAAAGACAGAGCACGCCGGTACGAGACGGCGCACGCCCTGGCCGAAGACATCGAACGACACCTGCGGCACGAACCTATAGCCGCCGGTGCACCCGGCCCTGTTTATCGCATTAAGAAATTCCTTCGGAGACATCGTTCCCAGGTGGTGACATGTTCATTGACGGCGGTTATTATCGTCGGCCTTCTGCTCGCAGGGACCATGTATGTCCGCTTCAGATCCGAACAAATCCGAAGCGATCATATCAAATCAATCGCATTGGTCGAAGATCTGATCACCGGGGGCGAATATCAGCGGGCGCTGTCCGAAATCCAACCTGTTCTTTCGAGCCGGTTCGTCGGGCCTGAGGCCAAACTTCTCAAAGCCCGCATCCTTCTGGAGCTTCAGAGCCCCGATGCCAGTGTTGAGCAGTTGTATGAACTGTTGAATGAGCGTTCTGAAATCGCCGCCAACGCGCATTTTCTCCTCGCCCGGATTTATCTGGAGTCGGCCATCGGTGACCCTCATATGAAGGACAAGGCGGAGGTCCACTTGCAACAGGGAGAACAATTGCTGCCGAGAACCGCTGAAGCCTATCTGCTGCGCGCCGTGATCGCACAGACTGTACAGGAGACTCTCGGATGGCTGAACGATGCCTTGCAATTAGATCCTTCCCATTACAGTGCTCGGCGGACGCGCGCCCTGACCTATTACGCGCTTCGTGAATATCATGACATGGAAACGGAGGCGTCCGTTATGATCGGCAGTCAGCCGAAGAATTCGGAGGGCTATTCCCTTCGCGCCATCGCCCGGCGTGAATCGGCACTGGTACAAAACGACAGCAAATTACTCAAAGAGGCCGTTGCGGACCATAGCCGGGCGATAGATCTTACATCGCCGCGAGACAAACGTCTTGCGGAATTCTGTGACCAGCGCCGACAGACGCTTATGCGGATGGGTAAATACGAATACGCTCTCTCCGATATTCAGACGTGCCTGAAAATTCAGCCCGGCGAGCCGATATACCATTTCAACATGTTCTGTGTTTTGTTAGCACTGGGTAATTACGAGAACGCTCAGGCCGAATACGACCATATTCTATCTTCGGGTCTAATGAACCGAATCCGTCTTGATTGTTTGGCGGCCAAGTATGTTTTCGACAGATTGTGGTCGGGGGGATCGTGGTATCCTCAGGACAGGCCGCCGGAGCAGACGGCTTTTACCGGTATGCACGAGGCCGCCCGGCAATACGGTCAGCTTGCCGGGCGGGCCAGGCGTGTCGTGGACGAAGGTTTTCACCCGAGCTTTTCGCCGGATGGTATCCAGTTGGCGTACAGCCGGGGCGTACTCGGCGCCAGCGGCATCGAAATTCTTCATCTCATCACTGGTAAGAAACGCTTATTGACCGTGCCCGGAAAAGATCCCGCGTGGTCTCCTGACGGACAATATATAGTGTATGTTCGCGACCGGCAGGTGTTGTCCATGAAGGACTTGACATTGCCGTCAGAGGGGGCGCATCAGCCGTGGGAGCAGGAAGAGATCTGGATTATCAAGGCTGACGGCACAGAACGTCCGCGATTTCTTGCCAAAGGCGGCTGGCCGAACTGGTCCGCCGACTCAAACAGGCTTTACTACCACAGCCGTCTGGACAACAGGGTCTATTCCATA
>JAFGTG010000091.1 GCA_016934255.1 Sedimentisphaerales bacterium | reverse complement strand
TTATCTCAAGATTGTTGATTATTTTCAGAAAATCCTGAAACAGATTTTCTGAAATAATATATGCCTAACCTCCAATTTTGCAAAAGTTTTATTAAAAATTGGGACCGATAAATATCTTCTTTATGCTTTATCGTCTCGGAGTGATTAATGTCTTGAATAAAAGAAGCCGATTGGATATCATCGGGGTTAGCGTGTGAATGATAATAAATTCTGAGGCAATTCTTATGACCTCTGAATCAAAGACAAGTTGTATCGGAATCTTGACGTCAGGCGGTGATTGTCCCGGCCTCAATGCGGCGATTCGGGCCGTCACCAAGGCGGCCATCAACGAGTACAACATGACGGTGATCGGGATTTTGGATGGTTTTCGCGGTCTTGTTGAAAACCGGACGATACATCTCGAAGCCAAGAAAGTCAGCGGGATTTTAACAACGGGCGGTACGATTTTAGGCACCAGCAGGGATAAGGTCCATAAAATGCTCATGGGCGGCAAGATCAGGGATATGACCGAGGTCGCCGTCGAAAACGTGCATCGCAACCATATCGACTGTCTTGTATGCCTCGGCGGCGGGGGCACTCAGAAAAACGCGCTCCGGCTGCATCAGGTCGGTGGGATCAACGTCATGACGCTTCCCAAGACGATCGACAACGACGTGGAAGGGACGGATACGACGTTTGGTTTCGATACGGCGTTGCAGATCGCGACCGATGCGATTGATCGTTTACATACGACGGCTACGAGCCATCACCGTGTTATTGTGTGCGAAATTATGGGACATAAAACAGGATGGTTAACGCTTTCCGCCGGTATCGCCGGCGGGGCGGACGCTATTTTGATCCCAGAAATACCGTACGACCTCAATGTCGTTGCCGACTATCTACTTGAGCGGCGACGTCGTGGAAGCCGTTTCTCGATTATCGCGGTAGCCGAAGGAGCCGTTTCCGTCGAGGACGCCAAAGGCCAGGAGGAGCAATCCGCTGGGGAACGCCTTACGGCGGAAGAATCTTCCAAAAATCTCAAAAAGAAAAAGAAAGCGAAATCCGTAAACGATCCCGCATCCGTTTCCTCCGCTTGGGGACGCCTTACGGCGGACGACACGGAGGATAACCACTTGGTGGTAGAACCGATATCCAGTCGAATCGCGCGCAGGCTTCAGGAGATCACCGGGATCGATGCGCGCGTGACGTCTCTCGGCCATGTCCAGCGTGGAGGAATACCAACGGCTTTCGACCGGTGGTTGTGTACCCGGTTGGGAACCAAAGCCGCACAGTTGCTTGCTCAGGGTGTTTATAATGTGATGGTCGGCTATGATTCGGGGCTATGTAAACCGATTCCCTTGGAGCAGGTCGCCGGCAAAAGAAAGATCGTACCCAATGACCATCCTATGATCGTCTCAGCCCGGCTTGTTGGGACGTGTATGGGCGACAAATCTCCGTTCGATTCGTAGGGACGCCTCCCCGTGGGCGTCCGTATCCGGCTGCTTGCTTATCCGCTATCCGCTATTTTTGATCTTTGATTTTAGGAAAACGGACAGGCACAGGGACCTGTCCCTACCATTGTGAATGTTTTTGACATCGGAGGACGATTATGCGAAGAAAAAATGTCTTTTTAGCTTTGGTCGTGCTGTTTGCACTCGCTGTTTGCACCCAGGCACAGGAGGCGGATCTTTTCGCCTGGTGGAAATTTGATGATGGTACGGGGACCATTGCCGTAGATTCGAGCGGCAACGGGCACGACGGGGAATTTGTCCAGGACCCGGAGTGGGTTGCCGGCAAATTCGGGAGCGGCCTGTATTTCGACGGTAAGGGCGGCGAGCGCGTCTCGCTCGGCGGTCTCGACGTTCCCGCCAGCGCCATATCCATTGCCTGCTGGCTCAAGGCCGACAACCTGGACACGCCGGGCAATGACCCCCGAATGGTCTCGAAAGCCGACGGCGGGGAGAACAACGACCATTGGTGGATGCTCAGTTCCGGCCGGATCGGCAGCGTTAAGTATTTGAGATTCCGTCTCAAAACGACGGACGGACGGGACACCTCAGAACTCAAAGCCGGCGCTCTGCCAGTCGATGAGTGGGTCCACGCCGTGTGCTGGTGGGACGGTACGAACATGAAGATTTTCAAGAACGGCGAGGAAGCCGGCTCGCTGGCCAAGGGAGGTGGTTTCGTCGCGACCGATCCTTCCGTTCAGGCCGCCATCGGCAACCAACCCATCGGAGCGGAAAACAGGCCGTTCGAGGGAGTCATTGATGACGTGCGCATCTATACCAAGGCCCTGACGGTGGCGGAAATCGAGGACGTGATGGCGGGTCCGCCCGCCCCATTGGCGGCCGGGCCTGATCCGGCCGACGGGGCCGTTATCCAACAGGACTGGTATAACTTAGGATGGCAATCCGGGACGTGGGCGGTCTCGCATGACCTTTATTTCGGTACGGATTATGACGCGGTCAACGAAGGCGCCGAGGGCACCTTTGTCTGCAATACGACGTTGAATTTTCAGGTCGTCGGTTTTCCCGGCTTCCCGGTTCCGGAAGGGCTTCAGCCCGGCACAACCTATTACTGGCGAGTGGACGAGGTGAATCCCGATTATCCCGAGAGTCCATGGAAGGGTGTGGTTTGGAGTTTTTCCTTGCCACCTCGAACGGCGTACAATCCGTTCCCGCCCGATGGGATGAAATTCGTCGAACCGAACGTGGAGCTGAGCTGGTCCGCGGAGTGGAACGCGGCGTTGTTCGCCGTCTATTTCGGAACTGATCCGGTTGAAGTGGAAAAGGCTACAGGAGCCGCGCCCAATGGGAAAATGACATACGATCCGGGTCCGTTGGAATTCGAAACGACGTATTATTGGCGCGTTGATGCGTTCGATGGCGTCGAGTGGCAAACAGGAAACGTCTGGAGCTTCACGACGACCAGGCCGGGCGGCGGCATCCTGGGTGAATATGCGAACTTTAGCGGCGATGTCCCCATTCCGCCGGAATCGCCTTTCAGCAATGTACGTCTGATCCGAGTTGATCCGGGTATCGATTTCCAATGGGGGAATAACTCGCCGGAACCGGGCGTTATTAACGAGGACAATTTTGCCGTGCGCTGGACGGGGGAATTGGAAGTACCGTTGACCGGCAGATATACCTTTAAAGCGACAACCGATGACGGAGTGCTTCTTTACGTTAACGGCGAGGAAATGGCGGATGCCTGGCGTACCCAAAGCGGTGCCTTAGAGCAGTCGGGGACGATCGATCTGGTCGCGGGCGAGTTCGCATTTATTAAAATGCTCTATTTCGCCACGACCGGCAGCGCCGAGGCCTCTTTGAGTTGGGAGCACGAACTGTTTCCGTTGGAGATTATCCCGGCGGCGGCTCTTTCTCCGCCGTTACGCGCCGGCTCCCCCAATCCCGCGAATGGGGCGGTGGAAGTCAGTCAGACGCCCATACTCAAATGGAATCCCGGCCGATACACCGTCGAACACGATATTTATCTCGGAACGGATGCGGACGCCGTGAGGAACGCTACCCAGGCGTCGCCGGAGTTCAAGGCGACCCAGGCGCTGGGTGACGAGAGCTACGAGCCGGAGAAACTCGCCTGGGGCACGACTTACTACTGGCGCATCGATGAAGTTAATGACGTGCATCCCGACAGCCCGTGGATCGGCAACATCTGGAGCTTTACGACGGGCGCTTTCCTCGTCGTGGACGATTTTGAGAGTTATACGGATGACGATGCGGCCGGGGAAGCGATTTGGCAGACATGGCTGGATGGTTTTGGCGTTGCGGACAACGGATCGCAGGTCGGTTATCTGCTCCCTTCATATACCGAGCAGTCGATTGTTCATGGCGGTTTCCAGTCCATGCCGCTCCTTTACAATAATCTGGCTCCCGTCAGTAACTCGGAGGTGTCGTTGACGTTAACAGCTCCGCGTGACTGGACGACCGAAGGCGTGGCGGTGCTCTCGTTGTGGTTCCATGGGGATTCGGCGAATGCGGCCGAACCGCTTTATGTCTCGATTTCCAATACGACCGGCTCGCCGGCTATCGTGGCTAATGACGATCAGAACGCGGCGCAGGCTGATACCTGGACGGAGTGGCGTATTCCGCTACAGGACTTTGCAAACCAGGGCATCAATCTGACCAATGTAGATAAGATCGCGATCGGCTTGGGCACTAAAGGCGGTGCAGCGCCCGGCGGTATGGGAACGATGTATATTGATGACATCCGGTTGTATCAGCCGTAAACGAAGGGATGAAATATTCCCTTAGCAGGATTGATACGACGTTTTGTTAAGTTC
>JAFGTG010000090.1 GCA_016934255.1 Sedimentisphaerales bacterium | reverse complement strand
TTTGCCGGTCCTCGCAGTACTTTTTAGCCTGATCCGCTTTTCGGCATTTTTTCGTAAGGCTTTGATTTTGAGAGACTTAAAGCAAATATCAGTTATAGGACTCGGCCTTTTGGGCGGCTCAATTGCTTCCGGCGTTTTGCGATGTTTTTCCGGCGTAAAGGTTGTTGGATTTTCGCATCGGCCCTCAACCCGCGAAAAAGCGAGAGAGCTCACCGTAGCGAGCGAGGTCCTCGATTCTCTGGAACGCAGCGTCGAAAAGGCAGACCTTGTCATACTCGCGACGCCTATCGGCACGTTCGAGGATATCTTCGGCCGGATCGCGGAAGTTCTGCCGGACGGCTGCGTTGTGACCGATGTCGGCTCGACCAAAGTTTTGCCGCATCGATGGGCGGCGCAAAAGCTTCCCCGCCGTGTGCAATACGTCGGCTCGCATCCTATTGCCGGCTCCGAGCTGAGAGGAGTTGATTTCGCGCGGGACGATTTGTGCGACCGGGCGATGTGTATTCTGACGGCTACACAAAAGACCAATCCGCAGGCGGTGAAATTGCTTGAGGAATTCTGGACGAAGCTCGGCTGCTCGGTGAAATTCATGAAGCCCGCCGAGCACGACAGGATTTTTGCGAATGTCAGCCACGTCCCCCACATAACGGCTGCGGCACTGACGAACGCAATGAGCGGCAAAGAGCTGAGATTCGCCGGCAAGGGTTTCATGGATACTTCGCGAATCGCCTCCGGCCCGGCGAATATCTGGGCCGACGTCCTTTTGACGAATACCGGCAATATTTCCAAAGGGATTGATAAAGTCATCGCCGAGCTGCTCAAACTAAAAAAAGCCGTCGATAATAAGGACAGGGAGAAAGTCGAAAAACTCCTTGCCGCGGCAAAAAACAAACGTGCCGCTCTTATCGACTACAAAATCGAGCAGAAAGAAATTCTTTAGCCACAAAAGCGTTTTTCTTAAGAGAGCATCTACGTTTATTCCATAACAAGTTCCAAGAAATTGAGAGCTTATTGAGTTTTGTTTTTAGCCTCAGGTTTTGTGTAGATATATGCCAATCCGGAAACACGATCTACAACACGGAATCCATCGGGAATTTCCATTCCAGCCAAGGTGAATTCCTCATCCGGGATTTCTACATTAGGTTTGAAGCTCTTAATTGTAGCAATTCTGTGAACGGTATCACTTGGTTTCATGCCATATTCAACACGTGAAGCGTACCATTCCGATCCATACTTTTTCCATTCCAACTTTGCCTCAGTCCTGCCCCAATCGTTCGGTTCATGCCGCATGGCACTGCAGTAAAAGACAGGTAGCAAAGCTCTTTGTGTATCGAAAGCGAAGTGAAACTTATGGTCGTATTCATCATGAGTAGCCGGGTTCACGACATGTCCCTGAGCAATGATATGCAATATTCCGTTGCCATCCAATTTGACCGTACGATTAACTTCGGGATGTGCAACAAAATCCCCTAAAAGTTTCGTCAATTGGTAACCTTTAAAAGCCATAAACACCTCGGGATGAAAATCCCGGCAGTAGTCGTAATGAGATCGAGTTCGATTGATAGTAGCTATTTCGCCGCTTAGAGAAATATGATACTTTTCTGATATTATTGTAGATTTTAATCTTGAGCCTTTAATTCCTTCTTTGGATTCAAAAATATCAGTGCGTGAGTTTTTGCCTTCAAATGAAAATTCTACAGTTAACTCTTTGCCATCGAGATCCTTACTATATTTTTCCGTTTTCATCGTTGCAGTTCCTCTTCCTGATTTAGGAAACTGGACATTTTTCATTGCTGAAAGAACCATTTGTGCGACGGCATTCGGGTCATCCAGCGGCAATGGTTCTGCAACCTTCGAATAAGATATTTGAGAAATAAAGCAACTAATAATTAAAGCTATCAATAAGATTCGATATTCTCGCATAATAAGCCTCTCTTAGAATGAGGATATTTTTGCCGCTTTGTAAGGTGTTCATCTTTTTTATACTGCGGCAAAATCTCATATATAAATTCATACTTTTGTTTAGAAAATATCAAATTGGGCATCCTAACCTTATGAAGCTGCTCTCCGTGTATGTAAATATACTCTGGTGTTATAAATATATTTATAACAAATAGTTGTTGTATTGTCAACAGCAATTTTGTGAGCGAATTAGCGTAACTGCATAATGTTTAGTAAACGTAAGCAGCAATCGAACCGTTGTGCGGTTTATGTTGTTGAGTTTGTGAAGCGAACTTTGGTGAAGCAATAGATAACCATAACAAAATATCGGGGAAATTAAAGGTGTCCGGTACATTTTTCAACTCACAAAAAAACCTTGCAAAGCGGCTTGTTGGTGGCTAAACTTCGATAAGGTGCAGGCGGACGATGCAGGCCGCCTAAAACAGCATGATTTTACACAGGGCCAGTTACTACCATGATCAGACATCTATCAATTTCAATTGCAATCACGATAATGGCGGCGTTTTGCTGCCATGCCGAAGAACCGAAAATCTACGTCTCAAGTTCGTTCCACGAGCCGGCCGACGAAGGGCTGCGGTTCATTTACAGCCGCGACGGGTACAACTGGACAAGCATCCCGGGGACATGGCTCAAGCCCGATGTCGGAACGCAAAAGCTCATGCGAGATCCCTGCATTGTCCGTGGGCCTGACGGGACCTTCCATCTCGTATGGACCTCGAGCTGGCGCAAGGACTACGGCATCGGATACTCGTCGTCGAAAGACCTTATCAACTGGACGCCGCAGCGGCACATCGTCCTTATGGAGGATTACGACCCGAATACCTACAGCGTCTGGGCGCCCGAGATGTTCTACGACGAGCAAAGCAAAGAGTACAGTATCGCCTGGGCGTCGGCGATTCCGGGGCGTTTCGACGGCTCTCATCGCCAGTTCTACACGGTCACGAAGGATTTCAAGAGCTTCACGCCTCCTAAAATTTTCTACGATCCGGGCTACAGCTCCATCGACGGCGCGGTCCTGAAACGCGGCGAAGGGGACTATGTTCTGGCCGTTAAGGACAACCGCCGCAGTCCGAGGGACGACAGCGGGCTAAAGTACAGCAATATCCACGTTGCGTTCGGCCCCACGCCCGTCGGACCCTGGAGCGGCGAATCGCAGGCATTCACGCCCGAATGGTCGGAAGGGCCGACATGGGCAAAGGTCGGCGACGAATACCTCATCTATTTCGATTTGTATCGCTGGGGCAGATACGGCGCGGTTAAAACGACCGACTTCAAGACATTCACCGATATTACCGAGAAGATAAGCGTCCCCAAGGGACATAAGCACGGAACGATTTTCATGGCGGCCGAAAGTATCGTCAATAATTTGCTCGAAGCGAGCAAAGAAAAAGCCAATCAAGCAGATACCAATTAGCTTCTTATATAGGGAGGTGTCCGGTACATTTTTCGTAAAAGGAGATTGCCGATGCGTTTATCTTCAGTGTTATCACTACTTTTGGCAGTTTGTTTTGCCGCACCTGCTTGCGCCCAGGAAATTCAGATGCAGCCTTTCGTCGTCGATCACTTCTCGCGTGTCGATTCGCCGGCCGATGTCTCTTTTCTGCTGGATGCCCCCGCCGGGCGGGACGGGCACATCACAGTCAAAGGCGGCCATTTCGTAAAACCTAACGGCGAGCGGTTCCGTATCTGGGGAGTGAACCTGACAGGCTGGACCAGAGGCTCGACGCTGCTGCCCCCGAAAAAAGAGGCCTCGATGTGGGCGGCGGAAATGGCGCGGTTCGGCATAAACTGCGTGCGGTTTCATTTTCTCGATCTGCCGACCCGCGACCCGGCGGCTGCCGGCTTCGGTCGAGGTCGCCCAGCGGGACTGCTCGATCGCAACAGTAACACGACGCAGGTCTTCGACGCCAATGCGCTCGATCGGCTCGATTTCTTCGTCTCCGAGCTGAAGAAGCACGGCATTTATACCAATCTTAACTTGAACGTAGGTCTGACTTACAGAGAAGGTGACGGCGTGCCCGACTGGGACGTGATTCGCATTACCAAGGGGATGACCTACGTCGGCGAGCGGATGCTGGAGCTGCAGCGCGACTACGCCCGGCGGCTGCTGACGCATTATAATCCCTATACCAAATCCGAATACCGGCACGAGCCGGCGGTTGCCTTCGTCGAGATTGTCAACGAGAATTCCGTCTTCGAGTTCTGGTCGCGCAACTGGCTCAACGGCGAGCTGACAAAAGAAAATCGCGTGCCGCAACTGGATTTTACGCCCTATTACAAGCGCGTGCTGGACGATAAGTATCAGAAATGGCTTGCCGAGAACAAAACGCCGCAGGAGTTGGCGGAGCTGCGGCGGCTTGCCGGCGTGGGTGCGGGCGAGGCGATTCCGCGCACCCGCCGCGGCGATTTTCGCGACACGCCCGACGAGCTGTTTTACACCGAGGCGGAGTTCTATACTTTTATCGAGCGAGGTTTCTTTCTCGGGATGAAATCGTTTCTCAAGGACGAATTAGGCGTCAAGTCGCTGATTATCGCGACGGCGGACCATACGTACTGGATACCGCCGCAGCCGCTGATTCGTACAACGTCACTTCTCGATGGTGTCGATGGCCACGTTTACTGGGAGCATCCGTCGATCTGGGGCCGGCGAAATACGCCGATGGTCAACGAGCCGCTCGGCTCGACAATCGTCAAGCTCAGCCGCTCACCGATGGCCGGCAAACCATATACTGTCAGCGAGACCAACCATCCCAACCCGAACGAGTACGCCGCGGAGATGATCCCGATTCTTGCCGCTTACGGGGCGTTTCACGACTGGGACGGGATTTATTTCTATACGTTCGAGCCGAAGGTCGGTGACAGGTGGGAGCGCTATGTCACCGATAATTTCGATATCACGCTCGACCCGGTCAAGATGATTCAGATGAGTGTCGGCGCTTTGTTGTTTTCGCGGCCCGACGTCGCGCCCGCCGAAAAGACGGTTTTGCGCACGTACTCGACGCGGCAGGTTTACGAATCCAACCGGCTTTCGGAGGCCGAGCGTCCGTATTTTACGCCGGGATTTCCACTGTCGATTCCGTTGCGTCACGGCTCGCGGATAGAGGCTTTCGACAGCGAGCCGACGGCGACTTTCAGCGATGAGTTGAATCCGCCTTACATTTCGGACACCGGCGAACTCATCTGGCGCGATTCGGACGAAAACGGCGGGTTAGTGACAATCGAGACGCCGCGAACGCAGGCACTCGTCGGTTTCATTCGCGACAACCAGGGTGTCGCCGTGCGTCATATCAAGCCGGAAATCAAAAACGATTTCGCCGTCGTGACACTTTCGTCGCTGACGCCGGAGCCGCTCTGGAAATGCTCGAACCTTTTGCTGACGGCGTGCTCGCGCTGGCAGAACACAGGCTCGCAATGGAACGACCGCCGCACGATGTGGGGCCGCGGCCCGCGTTCGGAAGGATGGGGGACCGACCCGACGCTGATAGAGCCTGTCAACGGCTGGCTGATTCTACGCGACCTGGACGGCGCCGTTCGCGTCGAGCTGATTCCGTTGGACGGGGCCGCGAAGCCGATAGGCTCGCCAATACAGGCAAAGATGGTGGAAGAGGGATGGGAAATACCGCTCGGCGAACCGGCCACAACCTGGTATCGAATCGCCATCACACGTTGAGGCGATAGTGGCGGGTTTGATTTATTGGAACGAGCGAAACGCCGCGATTTTGCAATTGTGCACGCACCGGCTACGAACAGAATATCAGTCACTTAGTGCGGTTTATATTGTCGAGGGAGTTCCGTCGTTTTGACTCTTTTGCGTTGCCGGCGGCGGTGGTACGCGAGCGGCAAAAAAGCATTTATGAAACGCGCCGCAGAACGAAAGAATCATAAACGGCAAGATAAGTCCGCACGCAACAAGACCGAATATCGCGCCG
>JAFGTG010000089.1 GCA_016934255.1 Sedimentisphaerales bacterium | reverse complement strand
GCGAACAACTCATCGAGCGTGCACACTTTATTGGATTTGCAGATGCTGCCCATCAGTTCGGGACTGAAACAATTCTCCAGCCGGTCCAGAGTCGTGTCAAAGGACAGCGATCCCTTGAAGTTGATCGATCTGGCGCTTTCGAACATATGCAATTCAAAATCCGGCCTGAGTTCAATCGAAGAACTCTCATGATGCCGGAGAAAAAAGGTCACGTTCGCATCCGCGGTTTCGGCTTTAATCAATCCGGCGGCGGTGGATAACAGGTTTTCAAGATCGGTCGAACCGATAATGGACTCGTAGAAGTTCGCGGTGAAGCTGATGATCTTCAATCTTTGAATGAAGTTTTTTTGTGCCGTGATAAGATCATTGCACAAAATATCGATCTTTTGCGCTTGCTTCCTGCGCTCTTTATTGAGCCTCCTTATCAGTTGACGCAACCTGTTCTTTTTCTGTTTATTATCGACGACCATAACGTTTTTAGAAACCCTCATCAACAATATGCAGCACGTCTTATGCGTTCCATTCGGCTGGACAACAGCCGGTCTTTAGGGCCAAATGAGGATTTTAGACCGATCGTCTTTATGGCCCTATAAACAACGAATTATCAGTTTCACGGCTATTGGGTTCGGCCCTGCGAAGTACGCCCAAGAGTGTAGAAGGGATTGGTTTAAATATTCTTTTTTCGGACCAGAAAAGGGAAAGAAAGTGACTAAAGTGTCTAAAGTGAGCTAAAGTGCCTAAAGTGAACGAAGGGGAATATCAACTTTAGGCACTTTTAACTTTAGACACTTTCGGCACTTAAAATATTGACGATCCAATAGCGTTGCCGATATAATGCCGTTGTGTATCTAAAATAAATACAATGCATTACGTCATTTATCTTAGGGAGGTGCCGTTATGTTGCTTCCAAGACCTTTCCGAAAATTGCTCGCCGTATTTAGAGGAACGGTTTCACCGGTCCTGATTTTTGTGTCCATTACGCTGGGTTTCTGGTTCGGACTCATTCCGGGCTGGTCCGGCTTCCACACGGTGATCGTCGCCCTGGTGTTCGTGTTGAACGTGCATTTGGGTTTGTTCCTGCTCTCGACGGGCATTGCCAAGGGATTGTGTTTCGCCGCGGCGCCGGTGCTCTACCATCTCGGTCGGGGCGTTCACGAGTACGCGCCGGGCCTGTTGAATCTCCTGGCGAAAATACCGATTATTGGCCTGACGGACTTCAGCCGGTATTCGGTGGCCGGGGCGTTTGTCGCCGGGCCGATTCTCGGCGCCGTGGCCGGATTGCTTATGGCGCAAGCGGTTATTCGTTTTCGAAAAAGGCTGCTAAAATTCGAAGAAGGCTCCGAAAAGTTCCGGACGTGGTATTCCAAAGGCTGGGTTCGCGTCATGGACCGTATTCTGATCGGCAAGCGAACCAAGGACGCTAAATCGCTGTTTACCGCCAAAACGAAAATAATTCGAAAGGCCGGTGTGGCGATAGCGGTTTTGATTTTCGCCATTTCCGCGGGGGCGCTATACATCACCAAGGGCAACGTCGCCAAAAACTATTTCACATCGACGATGACCAACACCAACGGCGCCGAGGTCAACATCGAGAGCCTCGACTTATCGGCGATGAAAGGCTCCGTCTCAGCAACCGGAATACAGGTCACCGATCCGAACAAGCCCCAAAATAATCAGGTGGCCATCGGGAAAATCGCCGCCGATGCGAGTCTTTACGATTTGTCTCTCGGCAGACTAATTATGGAGAACGTCGAGGTCTCGGATGTCAAGTTCGATCAGAAACGCAGCGCGCCCGGCAAGATCGTCGAGATCGAGACAAAAAAGGAACCTGAACCTTTCGATCCCTGTGAATATAAAGTCGATGTCAATGACATCGAGAAGCTCGAAAAGTATTTTAAGGATGCGAAGGCATTAAAAGAAAAACTACAAAAGGTGCGTAAATGGCTGCCGAAGGGCGGAGATGCAAATGAGGTCGAGCCGGAACAGATACCTCAGAAGTATCTCGATTATCTGCTGGCTCGGACTTCCGTTCCCCCCTCGCCCCGCCTGCTGGCCAAGAAGGTCCGGCTCGACCAGGTGCAAGTCCCTTCGGAATACTTCGGTAACAGCGAAATATTGATGACCAACATCAGCGATGCCGCCAAGGCGGCGAAACTGCCGGTTGCGCTTGAAATGAAATCATACGATACCGGGGCCGCGGTGAATGTGACGGTGGATTACGCCTCGGACAATCCGACGCCCGAAGTCTCCGGGACATTCGGCGGCTTCGATCTGAGCAAAATGCAGTCGGGTCTCAGCCAGGATAGTGGATTAACGTTCGAGAAAGGCACGGCCTCCGGGAAATTTAATGGTACGGTGACGAATCAATTGATCGACCTGACGATTAATGTGGCGATTCAAGACTTCCAGGCCCGCGCTCAGGGGAAAGGGATTTTGGGATTGGACGCCAAAACGGCGTCCGAAGCCCTTGAGGTTCTCAAAAATATTAATACGACGATACGCATCGTCGGCCCGGTGACCGAGCCGCGTCTGGTTTTCGATGTCAAAGGCCTACAGGAAGAATTCAAAAATGCGTTGGTCGAAGCGGGAAAACAGAAAGTCGCCGAAGAAATCGACAAACAGATTGATAAGCAATTAGGCGACAAAGTTCCTGGCGAGGTAAAAGACGTTCTAAAGGACAATAAGAAACTGCTGGACGGGCTCGGCGGACTCCTCGGCGGAAAGAAAGACGACAAATAGGAAATCCGAGCATGGAGAATCCTTCCATCCGGGAAGGGTCTCGGAACGGAATTTATCTGTTTCGATAGGTAAGCTGAATAGATGAAGGATCGATCGTTTGTGTCGATCTACCTGTTATTCTGGCAGACGACGACCTTGTTCATCGAATCCGAAAAGGCTTTCAGCGGCTTTTTCATGAGGTCCAGTGAAGGATTTTTATAATCCAAACCGCCGCACGTGGCCTGCCACAAATCGAGCAGCGTAATCACTTTCGCCTTGATCCTCACGCCGCCGATCCTGCCGCGCTTGCACTCGACAATGCCCTGCTTGCTGAGCATTTGAATGACTTTTTGAAGGTATCCCACAGAAAAATCCAACGTCTTGGCGATCTCCGAGGCTTGAATATAGTCGGAATTCTTCCTTTTTTTAAGGTAAAGAACGGTTTCCACCGACATTGCAAAATCCTGATTAATTTTCATCGTGTACTCCTGCCTCCCCGGCTTCGGTTGTATTGCGCGACTCTTCTTGAAGCGAATTACGGCACTCTTCACCTCATATAAACTTATACGGTAAGCCGAACTTCCAAGAATATGACCATCAAATGGTTCCTTTGGGCCAGCTCTGTGCTACTAATTCGCTAAAATACCCACCCTAACTCATGAATGCAAGAAAAATTTGTCTATATTTCCTATAGTTTGCCTTTTTAGCTTTAAAACGCGATTGAAGCTAAAATTTTTCGGCAGGTGCAATGATTTCCAAGGTGACACAAGGCCAGTTGGGAGGCGGTGAATTCGGGAGGAAACGAAATGTTCTCGATGTGCCCGTATCCAAGGGTGATATGAGGGCTAAACTTCCCAAAACTCGATTTTTCCGGATAATTCCCGATCCAAATCAATGTCGACTCACTGACAGGGTGTGGAGGAAGTATCATATTTACTGAAACATCATAACGGAAAAAAGGGGTGAGCTTTTTCATCACAGCTTCATGGAGCGACTGGAGTTGCGTCGTTTTTTTGAGTTGTAAGAGGGATACCTTTTCATTTTTTGCATTGGTTCCGATCTGAATCCTCTCCATGATGAGCTTTTGCGGAAAATGACTTACTGCAAGTTTCTTTAGAATACTCTCAATTTCGGTCATGTCTCGGCTGTTAATACAGCCCATGGCCAGGGAGATATGGGGCATACAGTTCTCTTTATTCAAATGGATATTATCGGGAATTTGCTTTAATAAGGCCCTGTTGGCTTCAATCGCCATGTCCATAATCCGTTCTGAAGGCAATACTACGACGTCAACCGCTATTTTCGCCATATGTGCAACCTCGATAGGAATCCTGCGATTTTAGCTCTGATAGGGCGGAATTGAACCGTAAAGTACGGCCGGAATCAAGGAAATTCCTTGCAACGGGCGTTCATGGGAATATACTTATTGAACATGCTCGGGAGCCGGCTGTCTCGTTCCATATTCGAGCCGGCGTTGAATAAGGGGCTTTGGTGTCTTAGACCTGTCCCGGGTACGGTCGAAGGAAAGGATCCGACAATGGCGGATAGAGATACAGACTTGGAAAGAATTAAGCAGCTCGTTGACCTGATGAAAGCCAATGATCTGGTTGAGTTGCAGATCGAACATGACGACGATAAGATTGTCTTGAAGCGAGCGCAACCTCAACAAGCCCTCAACGCAATCCCGCTCGTTCGGCCGGAATCGTTTGCCATGCCGGTCGGCCCTCAGGTCTCGGAAACGTCGAATCAACCCTCCGCGCCGCCAAGCGAAGATCATCTGGTCGCGATCACCTCGCCTATCGTTGGAACGTTTTACGCCACACCGAGTCCCGATTCGGAGCCGTATGTGGAGATCGGTTCACAGGTTACGTCTCAGACGGTCGTCTGTATCATCGAGGCGATGAAGGTGATGAATGAAATCAAGGCCGAGATGGAGGGGACGATTGTGGAAATCCTTGTCAAAAACGGTCAGGCGGTCGAATACGGCCAAGTACTTTTTAAGGTCAGACCGGATTCTTAATATGAAGAAAATATTTTCAAGGATTCTAATAGCCAACCGCGGCGAAATCGCCTTGCGAATCATTCGCGCCTGTCACGAGCTTGGCATTGAAGCCGTGGCCGTGTACTCCGAGGCCGATAGAGAGGCGCCGTATTTGAAGATGGCCGATGAAGCAATTTGCATCGGCCCGGCCGATTGCGCTCAAAGTTATCTGAATATTCCGCGCATTATCAGCGCCGCCGAGATTACGGACGTCGAGGCGATTCATCCCGGC
>JAFGTG010000088.1 GCA_016934255.1 Sedimentisphaerales bacterium | reverse complement strand
GATAGGGCTCAAACGTTACGAATACGAAATATCCGATGATCTACTCGCGACAAAGTTACCCGGCGACTGGATTATTCGTTACGAAAAGCCTGTTGCACAGAAACTCGGCGCCTTAGCGCCGATATTAAGCGAGGCCTTGCAGCGCCCCGTTTTCTTTGAGCTAAGAAACGTTGAACGTGAGGCAGTGGTCGTGACCGGTACATTCAACCTGAAACTCTTGGATGAGAAATCAAGAAGGCGTATCTACCTCTACACCGATCCGAACGACGATAGAAGAAAAGGCGGTGGGGGGGGTGCTGATTCAGTGGCAAAGTTGATTCGTGTTATCGGTGATAGGATCGAAATGCCAATGGTTGATAAAACTGAATCCTATGAAAACCTTGATCTCACTTACGGGACCTTAAACTCGAGTGATCTTCGAAGGATCACAAATCCTGTTGAGAAACGGAATCGAATTAAAATCCTCCTTGACAATGTGAGCGCACAGACCGGCTTAACCTTTGAGTTTAAGCGGCAGAACGTAGCTATCTGGTTTTTAGTGGATAAACGGCGCCATAATGAAGGGTAACATGCGCTTGTCATTGACTATTGATTAATGATTATTGATGATACCTAAGGCATAAATTGAAAAAAAACAGATAGGTCTGGAGTCTTATGCGGAAACCATATAAACATTGTTAACACATTGGACATATGGACGAACTCAGCAATTATCAATTCGTGGATGAAGTTAGACTCAATAAGCTTGTCGTCAATTTACTCGGCGCATTGTTTATGCTTCTTCTTTTGGCCTTGTTTATGGGTATCGTGTTCTTACTTCCCCATAAAGTGAATGTCTTCGATCATATGCTTGTCTTCTATATCGCGTTGTTGCCCGTTTTAGTCTTCCACGAAGTGTTACATGCCTGGGCGGCGATAAAATATGGCGGGCTGTCCTATGCCGATATTAAATTTGGAATGAATTGGAAAGGCCTCCTGCCCTATTGTCATATTAACAAGCCACTAACCGAAAGACATTACCGCATAGCGGGGCTTATGCCTTTGCTTGTTACCGGGCCAGCGAGTATCGGGCTCGTATTCTTATACCCTCACATAGGGTCGGCGATGCTTGCTTCGGTTGCCATTTCCCTCTGCACGGGCGATCTCATTATGATATACAAGTTACGACGATATCGTGAAAAACATTTATTGATCTATGACCACCCGTCAGAACCAGGATTTATCGTTTATAAACTACGAGAGAGCGATTGCTGAGACGTGAATCGAGAGAGACCTCGTACCTCGGCCCTTCATTCGATGCGTTGGGACCTGAACAATGTGTACACAATGGCCGACAAGACCTTTGTCATTGACGGTTGAAAAAAACAGAATGGTCGGTATTCTTTTTTGGAAACCATATAAACGTTGTTAGCCTCATCAATAGGAAAGGTAAGATATGTTTCATTTCAAAGACTTTGCTCCTCAGATTAAAAACAAGAGTATCTTTAAAGTAGATTTCCAGACCTTTGAGGAAGCATTGGCGGAGGCCAACACGTGGATTACTCAAAACCAAATTGATGTTGTAAATATAGAGACGGTTGTTTTGCCGGAGATGTGGCGAGAAGATGGCACCACGGATACCAATTTGACGACGAGTGGTGATATGATGAATTCATGGTATCAGTTCATTCGAATTTGGTATAGGAATTAATTTTAAAGATAGGGCTCACAACGGCATTCAGTCAGCCCCTCGTACCGCTCGGGTTATTGTCGCCGGCTCAATGAATCTCTAAGCATCGTCACCGGGCAATTACTTCCTGTTGCAAAAACGCGATTTGTCATTCCCGCGAAGGCTTGGCCATGCCTTATGGCAAGGCGGTCCCTGGGGGATGCCTTACGATAGAATCCACTTTTTCACGCCCTGGTCCTCTGCTTTCGCAGGGGTGACATGTGAGTTTTCTATTTTCCGCAACAGTAACTCATTATATTGCGAAGAGGCCGTTGGCGCTGGCGGTGATGATCCGGCTGCCGTCCGTCCAGCGATTGCGATACCAGGTCGAGGCGGGGAACGTGTCGTTAAGCTGAATCATTTTGGCTTTTAGCATGTTTCTGAATTTTTCCAGGTGGGAGTGATGGACCGGGTCATCCAAAAGGTTTTTCATCTGGTACGGATCGGCGATATTGTTGAACAGAACTTCCTTGCGGGGCAGGTTATTCGATCCACCGCCCCGGAAGACGGCGTAGGTGAAGCGCTTGTCGCGGAGGGCGCGCCATTCGTGGCCGTCTTCCCAGACGGCGCAGGCGCCGGTATTCAAGAGAAACGCAGCCTCGGGTTCGGGACCGGATCGGCCTAAGGCTATGTGGCTCAGGTCCATACCCTCGACCTCTTTCGGGATTCGCGCGTTCAGCCCGGCCATGCCCAACAGTGTCGGCATAATATCGGGCGAGTTCAGGCAGGCGTCCGAGACGCTCCCGGCGGGGATTCGGCCTTTCCATCGCATGAGGAACGGAACGCGGGCGGCTTCTTCGTAGAAGATGTTCTTTTTCATCCGGCCGTGCCCGCCGAACATTTCGCCGTGGTCGGAGGTGAAGACGATGAGCGTCTCCTCGGCGAGGCCCGCTTGATCCACGGCCTGGAGGATGCGACCGATGTTCCAGTCGAGATTGGCGGTCATGGCGTAGTAGTTGCGCATCCACTCGTCGATTTTGTCGGGACTCTTTTCGATATTGGACCAGCCGTCGCCATAGGTATCCATTTCGTCGGAGTAATTCGGAGGGACATCGAATTTCACGTCTTTGAACATGTCGTAATACTTCTCGGGCACATTTTTTTTAACCCACGGATCGTGCGGCGTGCCGTACGAGACCATGAGGAAGAAGGGGGCATCGCCAGATTTCTTCTTGGCGATAAAATCGAGTGCCAAATTGGTTTGGGCGTCCGGCTCGAAGACGTCGTCGCCGTAGAAGATTTTCTCGGGCGATTCGGTATGGTAGTAGCTACCATAGTATTCGTGGTGGAAGTTATAGGCGGCCCAGTAGCCGTCAAAGCCCAGGCGGTGCGGGCCACGCGGGACGAAGGAATTCTTCGGCTCGAAATGGTGGCCGAGCTGGTTGGCGTATAGGTGCCACTTGCCGATATAGCCCGTGTCGTAGCCGGCCCGGGTGAGCACGTGACCGAGGCAGGTCTGGTGGGGATTTATTCTCAATTCGTTGATGACCATGCCGGTGCCGGTCGTGAATTTGCCGGTAAAAAGCGAGGCGCGATACGCCGAGCAGACGGGCATCTGCGAGACGGCCTGGCGGAAATTGACGCCTTCGGAGGCCATACGGTCGATATTGGGCGTCCGGGCTTTCGAATCCCCGGCATAACTACAGGATTGGTAGCGAAGCTGGTCGGCAAGGAGATAGATGATGTTCGGCCGTTTCGATGGTTCTTGCTGCCCCGCTACGGCTATACAGCCTGTGATGGTTCCGAGTCCAATACCTAAAGCACTTGATTTCGCTAAGAATTCTCTTCGATTCATTCGTGTTACTCCCAGGAATCGACCCCTGTGAACGCCACCATCAGTTTCCATCATTTCCTTGAATAACGTTATCATGGCATAATTTTGCGGATTGATCAAGTGCCAATCGGATTGGCTATGTTGCTCTTGTCGGATATGAAGGACCGATCGCCGGGCATTCGGTGTCTGAAATTGTGTTGATGGGCGCTCCTTCGAGATAAAATTCTGAAGATTTTTGATTTTGTACTTTTCTACAGAGGCATTTGAAGGTATCCTGAAAACACCTCCAAGGCAGTTTTTGGTTTTGCGGCGGAGGAGGGTGTAAATCGGAAAGGAATGCTTCAAACGGACTGTGATGAGGTGCAGGGAATGACAAGTGGAACGGTCGTATTGGATGCGATCCAGGAAACAAAAGTACAATCGGACATCTACACCAGTTTTGACGAATTAGAAGCAAGACAAGAGGAGTGGGATGAATTTGTTGAATCCACGGGGAGTGAAGTATTTCAAACCTATGACTGGTGCAGAATATGGTGGAAATACTATGGAAAGAACCGTGACTTAAGAGTGTTTGTTTTTCGCAAAGGCCGTGAATGGGTCGGCCTGCTCCCGTTGTTTGTAGAAAAGATTTGGTTGGGTCCGCTGCCGGTTAAGATGGTGAAATTCGTCGGTTCGGACTTTACATTAGCTCATTTTAGTCCGGCGATCCGAAGCGAGTATATCCAGGAGGTCCTCCACCAGTTATCGAAACATCTCTCGAATGATGGCTGGAGCATTATGCATATCGGCCCGATTGCCGGTCTTTATGCTCACGTGGAGACATTGAAAGACGTTATAGAGGAGACATTCAGTCGTCATCACTACCTCATCCTCGAAGACAAAGAGGATCAGATGTATTTTGAATTGTATGAGAGTTGGGAAGACTACCTCAAATCTCTTTCCAGACGTCAAAGACAACATATCAAAGAAAAATACAAGCGACTTCGGAAGATATTCGGAAATGACACTCCAATAACCTTACAGTTTGCCGAAGACGATACGTTTGATCAATTTTTTGATAATTTCGTTACCGCGCATCAGGATCGTTGGGAGAAAGAAGGCCGGCCGGGACATTTTCGTGATTGGCCCGATTCCCGGGAGTTCCACTTCGAAGTCGCCCGAGAACAGCTTCACCACAATCGATTACGGCTGCTCGAGGTGAGGGCCGGAGAGCATCTTCTCGGATATAAGTATGCTTATAAATTTGCGGATAAATATTTGGAATTCCTGGATGCGCGCACGGAAGCGGAAACGTCATTGTCGGTGAGCGTGGGGCAAATTATTTTTTGCGAACAGCTTAAAGAAGCGACGGAAGAACACGCCAGTTGTATCGACAGCATGCGGGGGAAATACGACCACAAGATGCGAATGGGTGGGAAGGTTTTTTCGATGAGGAGTTTCTATGTGATTCCGAAAAAGCCTCGCATCCTTATACCGGTAATGGTGTTTCGCTTTTTCGCGTGTTTATTGAATTTATTCTATTACCGAGTGTGGTATAACAAGGCCGCCGTGAAGCTGCCTCTCAGACGAAAAGGATTATGGAAGATATGGATCCGCACGTGTGATTTTGCACGGCGGAAATAATTTCTGTAAATCCGGATCGGAATAACGAATCACCGACTCGTTAATCGACGAGAAGAACGTTTTCGAAAAAACTCACGTCTTTTACACATCACCTGAAGAACGGATCGAGTTAAGGCAATTGTGTGAGTATGACGTTCTGCGATAAATTTCAAAAAAAATCGTGTGGGGTGTAACTCTTTTCGCTTCGACGCCACTGTCCTAATAGAAAGGCCCTGACGTGGGGCACAAAAAAAACAATTGAAACAAGGATAATAGAAGAAAGGGACCGAAAATGAAAACGACAGGATTCAAAGCAATGGTGATTGTACTGGCGGCGATGTTAACGGCCGGTCAGGCGTATGCCGGATGGGGCGGCGGGGGGCGCCGGGGAGGCGGTTGGTATGGGCCCCAACTGGAACAAGGGATACAGGGCGATACGGAGGAGCAGGGACCGTGGATGCGGCGCGGGCCGGGACGTGAGGGATCGGAGACTGAGGCTTGGCAGGGCGGTCCCGGCAGAGGATGGAACCGACCTGATGCAATTGGTCCTCGTGGCGGCCGAAAGGGAATGGGACGCGGCCTGGAACGCAGGTTTAACGGACCCGCCGGTCCCCAGGCTCGTTTCGGTCGAGGCAATCGGCCGGGACGTGGTTTTCAAGGTGGAAATATCGGACCCAGGGCTGAGATGATGCAACGTCGTTTCGGCAGAGGTCGCTGGGGACAAGGTTATCAAGGCGGTAGAAACGGACGCGGTTTCCGCAGAGGCGCGGATTTGCCGGACAAGGGAGGATGGAACGGTTCCGGTCGCGGTTTACAGGGCGGAAACATCGGGCCGCGCGGCCGGAATTTCGAGCAAGCACCCATGCTGCGGCGAGGACCTTGGGGTAACTACCAAGGTCTGGATTCTCGTCCCGGTGTTGGTCTGAGAAGAGGTTATCAAGATAGAGGTTTTGGTCCACAAGGACCTGGGCCGATGATGCGGCGCGGGCCGGTGGAGGGTAATCAGGGACAAGGTTATGGGCCCGGTAGAGGAGGTCGGGGATTCCAGCGTAATGAGACGCCGGAGGCACAAGAACAAGGCCAAAACTTCAGTGGACCGTGTCGAATGATGCGGCGCGGACCGGTGGAGGGTAATCAGGGCCAAAGTTATGGACCCGGTAGAGGAGGTCGGGGATTCCAGCGTGAAGAGGTGCCGGAGGCACAAGAACAAGGCCAAAACTTCGGTGAACCCGGTCGAAACAACCGGCCGTTTCCGAGGTTGAGAGGAGGCCGGAGTTGGGAGGGGCGTCCCGGGGTGCGTCGAGGTCCGGGTGGGCCAGCCGGACGTCCCGAAATTGAAGGTTCGGACGCCACTCCTGAACTTCCCACGGATGCTAACAATCCAGAGGAAGAACCACCAGCAGGCGAAGACGTTTAGCTCTCAGAAAAAGTACAGAATTGACAATCAAAGTTCTTATCCCGCCGACAGATACTCTGCCGGCGGGATATGGTTTATCGGCATGTAATTTCAGTTGATGAAATCCGGATCGTGGCTTATCCTTTACGTATGATGTTAATGGTTTTTCCAGAGCGATTAATGCGTTTTTGGGCTGCACTGGTTTGTGCGGTTGCGGATTCTGCATTCGTCGCGGAAGACCGCCAAAAGGTGGAGTCGGCGGAGCTTGAGGATATTCGCCGAAGCCGGCAGGGGGATTCGGATGCGTATCGGCGCTTGATTGAAAGGCATCAGGAGCACGTCAGCCGGATTTTGTGGCGGTTTAGTCGGGATCGCCTCGTTCATGAGGAACTCGTCCAGGATGTTTTCGTCGAGGCGTATATGAGCCTTCGCAGCTATCGAGCCAGGGCGCCGTTCGAACACTGGCTGGCGCGTATTGCCACCCGCGTCGGTTATCGCTATTGGAAGCAAACGGCCCGGCAGCATGAGAAGGAGAGCTTTACGTTAGAGGAGTGGGATCAGATGCCGGACGAGTCGCCGGAACGCATGGATCCGAGTGTGGCTGCTTCTCTCGTGCACCGGTTGTTGGCTCAATTACGGCCGCGAGACCGGCTGGTTCTGACGTTGCGGTACCTTGAAGGATGCAACGTGGCCGAAACCGCTCAACGAACCGGTTGGACGAAAAGTATGGTGAAGGTCCAGACCCGACGTGCTCTTAAGCGGTTGGAAAAGCTTGTCGGCCAGGCTGGAGAGGAGCTTTTAGAATGAAAAATATGAACAGATTCGAACAACTTGCCATGCGGGCGCGCCATGAGACGCCTCCCCGTGTGGACGTCAGTCACGCGGTGATTGCGATCCTCGAAACAGGTCCCGGAAGGGCGGGGATCGAGCGGGCTTCGGAAAAACCGCTCATGTGGCTGGCCGCGTTTTCTTCGGTTTTCGCCTCCGCGGCGGCGGTGTTGGCCGTGATCCGTTACGATGCGTGGGTTTATGAGCTTTCACAAGCCATTTCGTGGGCAATGCAATGAGCCAGATTGAAAAATCCGATCCTATGAATATTGGGGCGATGTGCAACCTGCACCGATGGCGGATGATCTTCTTCGGGGCGATTATCCTGTTGGCGGGAATGGTGACCGGCGGGGCTTTAATGATGATTTTAATGCCGCACAAACTCATGACGCCACCGCCCGGTCCGGAATTCGACAGTTTAAGAATGCTACCCTCCTTGCGACGCGATCTCGGTCTGACGCCCGAGCAATCCAGGAGAATCTCGCCGATCCTCGATCAGCATATGAAAAAGCTTGGCGAGATCCGCACGGAAGCCCGCACCGAAATCGAACAAACATTGAAGCAGATGAATGAGGATATTTGCGAAATCCTTACCGACCGGCAGGAACGTATCTGGAAGCAAAGTGTGGAACGACTTCAAAGAGGTCTTCGTCCCGGGGGCGGACCGGGACGCCTCGGTGAAGGCCCCGGAGGGGGGCGTCAACGTCGAGGTCAGCAGGAACGTCGGGGGCCCGGACCGTATGGTCCACCACAACGTCAGCGCGGACCGAATGTTCCGCAAGACACGATGAACTCGGATACAAACCATACGGAAGAGAAACCAATCGAAGATAGCAATCAGATTAAGTGATACACCCCGACTGATTAACGTGTAGATAATCCGAAAAGAGTGGATGGTGGGGGAGAGGCCATCCCCAAGCTTCGCTTTCCCTTGGGGACACCTTGCGGCGGAGGCTGCCACCCGGTTGATTTGTCATTCCCGCGAAGGCGGGAATCCACTTCATACGTTACATTTCCGGATCCCTGTCTTCGCAGGGATGACCATAGGAAAGTGACTCTCTTCGTGTGATTACCTTTGGAGTATTCTACCCGGCGCGGCGTTCGTAGACGCGGTAAAGCAAATCCAGTTCGGCGTTTTTTTCATCGAAGGTGCGTTGTAGTTCTGTGAGAAGGTCCGGATTTTTATAGACGTCCGCGTCGCCGAAACGCTCTTTCATATCGTCCAGCTCCTGTTCGGCGGTGAGGATCATCTCCTCGATTTGATCAATCGAATATTTATTGAAAGGCTTGAGCTCTTCGGGTGTTTGGGGGCGGGGTTTGTTATTATCTTTCGCAGGGCGTCTTCGTCCGGCATCCCGGGATTCCGGCTTTTGCAGCTCGGCTTCCTGGCGTTCCCGAATCAGCCTGACATAATGGGAATAGGCGGGCTTTTGAATAATAAATTCCGTCTTGCCGAGGCAACGTTTCCCGAGTGGATCCGTTCCGACCACGAGCAGCTTATCGACGACGCGATCCAGGAAGTACCGGTCGTGGCTGACCACGATGATCGTTCCACTGTAATCCTTCAGAGCCTCCTCGAATGTTTCCCGGCTGGCGATATCCAAATGGTTAGTCGGCTCGTCCATCACGAGCAAGTCCGGTTCGGCCAGGACGAGCCGGCAGAGCATCAGGCGATTGCGCTGCCCGCCGCTCAAGTCGGCGCACAGTTTAAAGACGTCATCTCCGGAAAAGAGAAAGGCGCCGAGGCGATTACGAATTTGCTCCGATGAAAGATTGGGATTGGCCTGGGCCGCTTCGTCCAGGACGCTTTTCACTGGGTCCAGGGTTTCGCCGTGTTGATCGAGATAGCCGACGCGGATGTTCCGGCCCACACGGATCGTGCCTTTCGACGGTTCCATTTCGCCGAGAGCCAGTCGCAAAAGGGTGCTCTTGCCCGTGCCGTTGGGACCGGTGATGCCGAGGCGTTCGCCGCGGAGGATATCGAACGTCAGGTCCTCGAACAACGTCAACTCATCGAAGGATTTACCCATGCCTTCACAACGCAGCACGAGGTCGCCGGTATGATCGGTTTTTTTGAATGAGAAGCTGATTGTTTTCGTTTCTACGGGTTTGTCCAGGAAATCGGGATTTACCTTGAGCAGGCGGTTCAATCGTGTTTTCCGGCCGCGGGCGGTGCCGCGCATGCCTTCCTGGTCCTTGTTTCGGGCGATGAAATCCCGCGTGCGCTCGACCATCTCGACGCGCCGGGTATGTTCCCGCTGCTGTTGAAGACGGACCGTCTTTTTGGTTTGGACGTAGTTGTCGTAGTTGCCCGTCCATACCTTCGCCTGTCGGTTTTCGACTTCGATGATCTTACACGCGATGCGATCCAGAAGATACCGGTCGTGACTGATAATCACGGCGGCGCCGTTAAAGTTGGTCAGGAATTTTTCAAGCCACTCGGTGGCTTGCAGGTCGAGATGGTTTGTCGGCTCGTCCAGTAGCAGCAGGTCCGTTTGGAGCATCAAGACCTGGGCCAGTCCCAGACGGGATAGTTGTCCTCCGCTGAGGGCGGATGTTTTAGCCTCATGCAACTCCGGCTCGAATCCAAGGGCCGCTAATGTCATTTGAATGTTGATTTCGTATTGGTAACCGCCGGCGAGCTCGAAATCGTGGCACAGCCGGTCGTACTGTTTCATCTTGGCGTCCAGGGCCGAACCCTTAAGGTTTTCCATATCATGCGAGGCGGTATGGATGGCCTGTTGCAGCCAGAGCAAATCCTCAACGCTGGCGTGCATTTCTTCCAGGATCGTGCGCTGCCCGCTGAAGGTCGGCTCCTGGGGCAGATAGCCGATACGGAGGTCCCTTCGTTTGATGATCTGTCCCATGTCCGGCTCAACCTGTCCGATGATCAGCTTCAGGATCGTGCTTTTGCCGGAGCCGTTGGGACCCACCATGCCGACTTTTTCTCCGGCGTAGAGATGGAGACCCAGCCGGTCGAAAACGACCTCCGGCCCGAAAACTTTATGAATCTCACGTAACGTGATAATGGCCATAGAGATTGACTATTTTCTATTGTCTATTGACTATTGAAGGATTGCACGTAACGGACGTAACGCTGACGCGCAAATAGTCAATAGTCATTTGTCATTCGTCAATCCATATATCGTATCCGCCGGGCGGGGGGATTTCAAGTCTGTGTTTGGAAGCATTGTATTCGCGGCGTCGATGTGATATGGTGGGACTATGGACGTTCACGAAGCCATGTTTAAAGTCAAAACGTATGAATGCCAGGTTGATGGGACAATCCGGATCGCCTCGCTGATGCACTATTTGCAGGAAGCGGCGGCGGTTCATGCGGAAGAACTCGATTTGGGATTTGAACGATTAAGAGAGATCAACAGTTACTGGGTGCTGTCCAATTTCAGAATGGAGATCGCCCGTTTACCGATGTGGGGCGACGAACTCACGATCCGAACGTGGCCCAGTGGTAGCGGGCGCGTGATTGCGTCGAGAGAATTTATAGGCGTCGATCGAGAAAGTCGGGAATTATTCAGGGCCGGCAGCGAATGGATGGTACTGGATAAGCTGAAGAACCGGCCCAAAAACCTGTTCAAACTCGATTGGGACATCCCGAAGATCGGGGAAAAAGTGCTCTCAGAGGGACTGGCCCGGCTCCAGCGGCGGGAGGATTACCAGAAAGTGGGTCATGTGTGCGTTCCCTATAGCTCGATCGATATGAACGGACATGTCAATAACACGGAATACGTGCGATGGGGCTTTGATGCGTTGAGAAGAACCTTCAAAAGCGAGAGGGACGTTCGTTGTGTTCAGGTCAGCTATTTGTCGGAGGTTTTCGAAGGTGATGAATTGGATGTGCTCATTTCTTCCGATGCTAACGATCCGTTCTCTATCCTTGGGAGAAAATCGGACGCGGACACGGATGTATATCTCATGGAAGTCTCTTTTTGATTTTAACTGTCACTGATCGCGGGCGGGACGCCCTCGCCACGTTTTACTCGTGTCGAAGGGATTCGATCGGGTCCATGTTCGCGGCTCGGTAGGCGGGATATAGACCGAAAACAATTCCCACCGCGCCGCTGATGCCAAAGGCCAGAATGAGGGAGCCGCCCGTAATGACCGTCGGCATTCGGCCGAAATGGGTCACCATAAACGGAATGAGCGAACCGAGGGTAATCCCTAATATGCCTCCGAGGAACGTCAGCAATAGCGTCTCGGAGAGGAATTGGAGAACGATATCGCGTTTCTTGGCGCCGAGGGCGCGGCGGATACCGATCTCGCGCGTGCGCTCGCTGACGGTGGCCAGCATGATGTTCATAATCCCGATGCCGCCGACCAGCAGTGAGATAGCCGCGATGGAGCCGAGAACGATACTGAAGATACGCTGGGTTTGCTTGGCTTGCTTGAGCAGTTCCAGCGGGACGATGACCTGATAGTCGTCTTTCTTGTGGAATCGGTCCAGCAAGGCCTCCAATACATCGCGGGTGGCCAGCACCTGTTCCATCGCGCGGACTTTGATGGTGATTTCCTGGAGTTCGACTTTTTCGAACGAGCGTCCGCTGCCGCCGCCAAATTGGAAAGATATTTCGCCGAATCGATTTTTAATCGTCGTCAGGGGGATGTAGATGTTCCCGGCATTCGCACCGCTCTGGCCTTTCGACTCGACGAGTTCATTATTGATGCCATTGGCCGGGGAGACGGCGTTTTGGGCGCTGACCACTCCCACGACCCGATAGAAATCGTTGGATAGTTTCACGTCCTGACCCAGCGGATCATCGAAGAGGAACAGTTCATCCACTACTTTTTCGTCGATCACACAAACCGCTTGTTTGTGGTGCATATCAATGCTACCGAGAAATCGTCCCTGAATGATTTGGATTGGGGCGATCTCCGGATACCACGGCACCGTTCCGATGACCTCGATAGCCGCCCTGCGATTGCGGTAGCTCGCCTGTTGTGCCATCCGCCGGCTTGGGACGATCACTTCGACGTTCGGGATACTGTTATGAAAGCGTTCGGCGTCGTCATAGGTCAAACCGTATTCGCGCATCGAGTTTTGGTTCTGGCCGCCGGTATCTTGTTTTTCGGGAGGCTGTACGGTTTTGATAATCACATTGCGGCTGCCGAGCCGGGCGATTTGTTCCTGCGCCTGCCGGCTTGCCCCTTCGCCGATGGCCAGCATGGCGATCACGGAGGAGACACCGAAGATGATGCCTAAAGTCGTTAGAGTGGACCGCAGTTTGTGCATCCACAAACTCTTGATGCCTAACTTGGCGGTACGTTTTAGACGGAAAAGAATCATTGTATCGTCGTGTATCTCCCGCTATTTCTGTTTAACCCGGCCGTCGAAAATTTCCACGATGCGTTCGGCGCTGGTCGCGATGTTGTCGTCGTGCGTAACGACGATTAGCGTTTTGCCCTGTTTGTGCAGATCGAGGAGGATTTTCATAATATCCGAGCCGCTTTCCGAATCGAGATTACCCGTCGGCTCGTCCGCTAGGATAATCAGGGGATCGTTCGCCAGGGCCCGGGCTATGGCGACGCGTTGCTGCTGGCCGCCGCTAAGTTCTGAAGGTCGATGCTCGAATCGTTCGCCGAGGCCCACCATCGTGGCCAGCTCTTTCGCTCTCTCGGCGCTTTCGTATTCAGAGCAGCCCTGATAATACATCGGGACTTCGATATTTTCTATGACGTTGAGTTGGTTGATGAGGTTGAAAGATTGAAAAATAAAACCAATTCTCGCGCCGCGAATCAGGGATAGCTCGTCGTCGTCGAGCAGGGAAACATTGAGCCCGCCGAGCCAGTAATCCCCGCTGGTGGGCCGGTCGAGGCAGCCGATCATGTTCAAGAGCGTCGATTTTCCCGATCCGCTCGGGCCCATAATGGCGACGTACTCGCCCTCGTTGATCGTCAGGGCAATATCGCGCAGGACCTTGAGTTCAACGGTGCCCAGCTCGTAATTCTTGCACAACCGCTCCATCATTAAAATGGGCTTATCCGTCTCGAATTGAGCGATGTTTTCCACCCTTTGCATTTTAAAAAGTCCTCATCTACCTAATGATTGCATCTATTTAACCTGAATCTACTTCCGTTTGTTCGGTCGTGTTCGTTTGTGCGGGTTTTGGGATCGGTTCGATCCACATGCCGTCCGGCTTTACCTGTAAAATGCCGATGTCGCGGAAGAAATTCAATTTTGCGATGGCGTGGGAGACCAGGGCCGAGGTCACATTATTTTGGGCTTGCAGCAGATCGTCCTGGGATTCCAGGTAGTCGCGTGCGTTCATTCGACCGGCTTCCCATAAAATCGGTGAGACGCTCACGCGTATCTGCGCCAGTTCCAGCGCCTTATACTGAGTCCGGTACGATTCCGCTTCTTCTCGCAGTTTGCGATAGGCGTCGCGTACGTCGAGTTTGACTTCATCCACGTCGTTTTCATAGGAGCGTCGTCGTTGCTCTAACGTGATCAGGGCTTCGCGATAGGCGTTCCGCTCGGCTTTTCGATCCAGGGGAAGGTCCGCTTCCAAGCCGAGCGAGTACGTGCCGTTCTGGAATTGCAGTCTTTCGATCTTGGTCTCGGGCGCGGAATTGACGCCGGCGCTGCCGATCAGGTTCAGTTCCACGCCGAGATTGTCCGCCGCTACGATGACCTTGCGCTCCGCATCCTCCACGCCGTCGGCGCTGTTCGCCAGGTCCAGCCGTTGGGCCAACGCCGTTTCAACGGCGATTTCCAATTCATAGTCGGGTTCGACGATGCCGATTTTTTGCAGGGCTTTGAGCTCATTTTCGTCCAGTTCGATATCGGCGTCCGTCGGCAAGGCCAGTGTAATCTTAAATGTGTCGAGCAACTGTTCATAACGCTGTTCAGCGCGGATATAACCATCTCGTGCGAGCAGCTCGCTTTGTTCCGCCTGATCCACCTGGAAACGCGGCGTCACGCCTTCGTTGGCCTCCATCTGTAAGCGTGCCCGCAATTGGACTTTGCTTTCGTAGCTGTTTTTGGCATTGGTGACAGCGTCTTTCTGCTGCAAAACGCGGTAGTACGCATCAACGATGGAAACGACAAAGGTTTTTCGATAACGGTTAAACGTGCGGATCTGATACAGGGCGTTCCGCTCGGCTTGAGTCAGGTTTTCCTGCACAATTTTACGACCCCGCCCGCGAAGTAAAGGTTGGGTTACACTGGCGGCCAGAACCGAACCCAACGAGGTATCGGGGTCGCCGGTCAGAAAACGCGCCCAGTCGATGGCGATGCTCGTGGTAATCTGCGCCCCGTCAGCGAGGAGCTGGTCGAAACCCGTCTCGGCGCCATAACCGATCTGTTCATCCGCGGCGTTTCGGAGGTAGCTGGCGTCCACCGTGCCGAACCATTGTCGGGCGAAACGATGCCGGGCCAGAGTTAGATCGAGCGCCGTCAGATACAATTGCTCTTTCTGTCTTTGGTAGTCCCGGTTATGCGCGGTGGCGATCGCAATGGCTTGGGCCAGAGTCAGCACCCCCGATGGAGGCACGGCTTTGGCGACTTGGATGTCGTTCGGGCGGGCCGGAACGTTACTGTCGTTGATGATGTAATTGGACTTATCGCCGTAGTCTTTTTTCCATTTACCGTTGATGATATCATAAACTTCCTTGTCGGCCTCGGCTTTATAATGCTCCGTGCTGCACCCGGCAACCATGACTAAAATGAGGCTTACGCCGAAAACAAAGTAGATAGAACCTGCACGACGATAATGACGAAACTTTCTATTTTTTAACTTAGACACCATAAATACGCCCATCTTCAATTTTCTCAATGTAACGCTATTATATCTGAAAGTAGATGGAAAATAAAGGATAAAGCCTGTTCAATGAATCTGGTGTACCTCAGACAGGCGACCGGCCGCAATCGCATGGATGATAAAACGCGTTATTCATGCCTTAAGGCCACGATCGGATCCACTTTCGCGGCGTGCATGGCCGGGTATAATCCGAAAAGGATACCGATACTCATACTGATCAGAAGCGGTAGGAGAATCCCTTTCAGGGTCATCACGGTAACCATTCCGGAGAAGTATGTGATGAGGAACGGAATAAGCGCACCCATGCCCAGGCCAATAATTCCTCCCATGGTCGAAAGAACCACTGTTTCAATCAGAAATTGATAGATGATTTGCCGTCGCTTGGCGCCGATTGCGCGTCGGATACCGATCTCGCGCGTGCGTTCCGTGACCGAGGCCAGCATGATGTTCATAATACCGATACCGCCGACGAGCAGGCTGATGCCTGCAATCGAGCCTAAGACGATATTAAATGTTCGTTTCGTGGCTTCGGCTTGCTTGAGCAGTGCCAGAGGAACGCTGACGACATAATCCTTTTTTTTATGGAATCTTCCCAGCATTCGTTCAATGCCCTCCGCCATCGCCTCGACGTGTTTCGGGTTATTGACCTGGACGATAATCTGGTGTAATTCGACCTTTTCTCGCTCGTCTCCGCCGGAGGTAACCTTTGTAAAAATGTCGCCGAAATATTGTTGCGACACCTCGATCGGAACGTATGCGTCAACATTCTGGTCGGGGATCTGGATGTTTCCGGCTTGGCCGCTTTCGCTCCTGACAATCCCGACGACCTCAAATTGATCGCTGCCCAAGCGGACGGTTTGACCGATCGTGCTCTCGGTGGCCAGTAGTTTACGGGCACCGAATTCCGTCAAGACGGTCACGGGTTTCTTCTTGGATATATCACTTTTCAAAAGAGTTCGTCCGGCTAAAACCTGGCGAGGCACTAATTCGAACCATTCAGGTGTGGTTCCCACGATACGCAATTCCAGGACCCTCTGAAGCAGACGCGAATCTTTTCGCGTGATCTTGACCGGGGCGGTTTGCTTGATATCCTTAAAACTCGATGAAATTCTGCGATAATCTTCGTAGGTCAAGCCGTAAATGCTCATGTGGGAATGTTGTGTGCTCGTGGCTTCTTCTTCCGCGGATTTCATTGAGGAAATGATGATATTATTGCTGCCCAGCTTT
>JAFGTG010000087.1 GCA_016934255.1 Sedimentisphaerales bacterium | reverse complement strand
CAACAAACAGAGTATGCAAGTTTTATTTCATTCGGTAGAGATGCACGTCCCAACCGGAAAAGCGATCTTGATAGACGCCGTCCTTGGAAGGAAGACTTCGATTTTCATCGATTACCTCTACGGTTCTTGTGCCTTCGATATCCTTTAGGGTGAATGTCGCCGTCGCCGGTTCCCCGCGCATATTGACGGCGAAAACGTAGGTTGCACTATTGTATTTCTTGGTCATTATCGCGATGGGGATGGCGTTGTTGTCCGATAATACACCAACCTTGTCTTCGACGGTCGGACTGTTGAGAACGGGGGCAAGGCCGATAATCTGGTTATTCGTAGCGGTAACAACCGCGAGCATCGCCGGATCGCTCAACAGCGCCGCTTCGTTGAACGTCGGTTGCCATTCGTGCACGAAGTAGATCAAGCCCATCGAGCCGTGAATGATGGACATCCAGACTTCGCATCGAACCTGGTGCGGTGTGGCCTTGGTCTCGGGATTGTTGATCTGAGTGCATTCGATGCAGTTCCAAACGATTTGGTTATCGGATGTCCACCCGACCAAACGCTCGACGCCTTTGGCGACGTACCAGAGGTTACCGGCCACTTGCGGTTTGCTATGGACGGCCGGATAAATATCGAACGAGGCGATGTCGCATCCTTTGACGTACTCGGCGTAATCTTCCGGATGGTTGGTCCGAACGCCCCGGCCGTGCCAGCCGTCCCAGGCCACACCCTGGCCGAGATTAAGCAACACCGGCCGGGTAGGATCGTTTCTTTGGAGCTTGTGGAAGTCGTCGATGGTCTTTTGGGGCAGAATCGGCGGGCCGTAGCCTTTGCCTTTTCCTAATGACTGGGCGTTGTCCGGCTCGTCGCCGTGCATCCAGGCGATGATCGTCGGATCCTTTGCGTGCTGGAGGCCCGCTTCGTTTTGATGGCAGATCACCTTCATGCCGGCGGCTTTTAGATCAGCAAGCTGTGTTTCCGTCGGGCCTCTCCAGAGTCCGACGTAGGTATTGATCCCGGCCTGCCGATACTTCTCGGCATTCCTCGGACTTTGCAGCCAGACGGCGATCGGGAAGAAATGCTCGTCTGTGGGCGGTCCGTTCTCCCACTTTGCATAGGGGCTTGCTGAGACATTCGGCTCGACAACAGCGCTAATCAAACACACAAGAACGATGAAACAGGTTTTACAAGTCATATCTTCAATCTCCACACGATCATGGTCATTCCCGCGTAGGCGGGAATCCAGTTATTACGTTCTGGACCCCTGCTTTCGCAGGGGTGACAGCGCGACTCTTTGCTTTCCACGACAGAAACGATTAAAAGAGACGTTTGAAGCGATATGAATCATAACGAGAATTCTGAAAAGAGTCAAGAAAATGTTTCAATGCCGGGTTTGCGAGGGGCTTGAAATTTGTGCGATTGGCCTTGATAATCGCAATTGTCAGTATTATAATACGTGACTTTGCCTTGAAGGAGACTTCTCGGCGCGACGCCTTAATTGACGCATCTCGGCGAAAGGCCGAGCACGTAGCTGGAAAGGAGCACGATCATGCAAAGGCCCATCTCAGAAATCAGAAGTCAGAAATCAGAAGTCAGAAGTCAGAAGCCAGAAGCCAGAAATCGGAAGTTAGACGTCTGTAATCCGACCTCTGTTTTCTGTCTTCTGTTTTCTGTTTTCTGTTTTTTATCGCCCCAATCCGTTGTGTCCGGAGGGCCTCTGGCGAAAATCACCGTCGATGCGGGCGATTATACGCGAGTGGATACGCCGGTCTCGCTCGACCTGGGCGGCGTGCCGTTGGGTTTTCCATCCGATGGAATTCGCTTGGTGGAAGTCAAAGGATCGCGACGCATTGACGTTCCGGTTCAGTTCGAGGCGGGTAGCCCGCCGCGATTGTGGTGGATTCTTTCGGGTACGACGGAGCCGGGCGACACACGCACGTATGAGCTTGTCGATGGTAAAGCCGGAGCGATTCAGGGGATCAGTGCAAACCTGGACAAGAAAGTGCTTGAGCTACGAAAGGGCGACACGAAGGTTCTGAGTTACAACCATGCCGTTGTTCCGCCGCCGCCGCTCGATGTGATGGGAGAAAAGTTCAAGAAAACACGCGACTTGTACTATCGTAGTGGTTTTATTCATCCCTTGTGGTCACCGGCCGGATCGGTTTTGACAAATATTCATCCGCCGGACCATTATCATCACCTGGGTATCTGGATGCCCTGGACACACACGCAATTCGAAGGCAAACAGGTGGATTTTTGGAATCTCGGCGAAGGGCAGGGCACCGTGCGATTCAACCGAGTTCTCTCGACAACGAGCGGACCGGTCTATGGCGGCTTCCAGGTCGAGCAGGATCACGTTGCGTTAAAAACCGACAGCGGCGAGAAGTTGGTCCTCAAGGAAGTCTGGGACGTCCGTGTGTATAATGTGGGCGGGCCCGGGAAAGATTACTGGCTTTGGGATTTCGTCTCGACCCAGCGCTGCGTGGCGGATAGTCCCTTGTTGCTCGAACAATATCGCTACGGCGGTTTCGGCTTCCGCGCCACCGCCGACTGGAAGGGCGACACAGCGGCTTATCTGACCAGTACAGGTAAGACCCGCAAAGACGGACACACCACGCGAGCGCGATGGTGCGATACGTCGGGTGTCTCGGACGGGCAGTGGAAGGGTGTGACATTCTTCAGCCATCCGCAGAACTTGCGGCATCCCGAAGCGATGCGCATCTGGCCCGAATTCGAGCAGGAAGTGTTCTTCAACTGGGCGCCCGAGCAAACGGGAGAATTCGAAATGAAGCCGGGGAAAGATCACGTGTTCCGGTATCGTCAATACGTACACGAAGGCAAGGTAGATGTCGAGAAGACCGAACGGATTTGGAACGACTACGCCCACCCGCCGAAAGTTGAGATCACAACACCGGCGTCCGGCGAGGCGATTATGTTGTTTGGCGGTACGGACTTTTCGCATTGGATCGCCGAAGGCGGCAAAGACGTCGGCTGGAATATCGTCGATGGGGCCATGAAGATTGTACCGAAGTCCGGCAGCATTATGACCAGGCGGGACTTTACCGATTTCAAGATGCACCTCGAATTCAAGACGCCGCAATTGCCCCCGAACGTCAAAGGCCAGGGCCGGGGAAATAGCGGGGTGTATATTCAGCGCCGGTACGAAGTGCAGATTCTCGACTCGTT
>JAFGTG010000086.1 GCA_016934255.1 Sedimentisphaerales bacterium | reverse complement strand
TTCTACGCGATGGACCGGGATAGCCGGTGGGATCGCGTACAAAAGGCTTACGAGTGCATGAGGTTCGGTAAAGGAAACAAGGCCGGCCGCGCCGCCGAAGCCATTGCCAAAAGCTACGAAAACGAGGTCACGGACGAATTCATCGAGCCGACGTGCATCGTCAATGATAATAATGAACCCATCGCAACAATAGACGATGGCGACGGCGTTATCTTTTTTAACTTTCGCGGGGACAGACCTCGTGAGATCATACGGGCGTTCGTCATGCCGGATTTTCAGGAATTCCCCAGGACGACCCAACCCGACATTCGCCTGGTCTGTATGACGGAATATGACACCACAATCCCGGCACCGGTGGCCTTTCCCAAGCCGCCGAAAATGAAGAACATATTAGGGGCTTACTGGAGTTCTCTGGGGCTCAAACAATTCCGCTGCGCCGAGACGGAAAAATATGCTCACGTCACCTTCTTTTTCAATGACTATACAGAAAAGCCGTTTCCCGGCGAAGACCGGCAAATCGTCCCTTCGCCCCGCGTTCGAACCTATGACCTGAAACCGGAGATGAGCGCGTATGAAGTCACTGAGGTGGTTCTGGAACGATTGGATTCGAATAAATACGACGTGGTCGTAATCAATTTTGCTAATCCGGACATGGTCGGACACACCGGCATCCTCGCCGCGGCGATCAAAGCGGCCGAAACGGTCGATGAATGTGTGGGCAGGATATTGGACAAAGTTAAGAGTCTTGGAGGAGCCGCGATCATAACGGCCGACCACGGCAATTTCGAGAAGATGATCGATGAAAATCCGGACGATCCACACACCGCCCATACAGTCGGCGACGTGCCGTTGATTGTCTTCGACGAACGGGTTAAAGGCAAAACGCTGCGCGAAGGCGGGACATTGGCCGACATCGGTCCAACGCTCTTGCAAATGATGGACGTCCCACAACCCGAAGAAATGACCGGCCAAAGCCTCATTAAATCCTGAATGAGTCATCGCAACGGCGATATTTCGACGAAGGGAGGATTGTATGGCGGAGATATATCATGCTTCAATCAGAAAGACCGCCATCAAAGAAAACAACCCCCAATAATCCCATAAAAGCAACACATAGTGAAAAAAAAACAAAAACCAACTTGTTATATTATCGCAGGCCCAAACGGCGCAGGAAAGACGACATTTGCATTACACTACCTATCGCAAATAGCGAACTGCTGTAACTTCGTCAATGCCGACCTTATCGCTTATGGTCTTTCGCCTCTCGACTCATTATCTGCCCAATATGAAGCTGGTCGAATTTTTCTTCACGAGATCCAAGCCCATATCAACAAACGGAGAGATTTCGCTTTTGAGACGACTTTGGCTGGACGAAGCCATATTAATCTGCTAAAAAAACTACGAAAGGATGGCTGGCGAATTGTATTATTCTTCTTGTGGATACCCGACGCAGATTTCTCAAAAAGCCGAGTCCACGAACGCGTTAAACACGGTGGACATAACATACCTGAAGATGCAATCTACCGTCGTTATCCTCGTGTGATTCATAACTTCATAAAATCTTACATTTCTCTTTGCGACCAAGTGTTTTGTTATGACAATTCTATACTTGAACCGGTCCTTATTTTTCAACTGGACAATTCCGGCCTCAGTATTTTGAATCAAGAAATATACGAGAAAATCATGAGGTGGTCTGATGACAGCAAAACAAACCAGTAAAATGGCGACAGAAGCTCTAAGATGTCTTCGAAAAGCAGTACGAGATGAATTAAAACTGAAAGCATTACTTGGCCAGTATGTGATTATCAATCGTAATGGTAAAGCCTGTCGAGTCTCTGCGAAAAAAGCCTTGAAAATGGCCAGGTTCGAATGATTTCGAGTGATAGGAATATTTCACTTCCGTTTTTGCTATGGGACAAATAAAACACCTCGACCAGAATATGATTAATATGATCGCCGCCGGGGAGGTGATCGAGCGCCCGGCCAGCGTGGTCAAGGAATTGACGGAAAACAGCATCGACGCGGGAGCCACGAAAATAACCGTATCGATCGAAGACGGGGGTAAGAAACTCATCTCTATTACCGATAATGGTATCGGGATGGACATGGAGGATTTAGCCCAAGCATTCCAGCCTCACACGACCAGCAAAATTAAAACCAGTTCCGATTTGCATGGCATATCAACACTTGGCTTCAGGGGCGAAGCATTGGCCAGCATCGCATCCGTCTCACAAGTAAAAGCGGTGAGTAAAACAAAAAACTCAACCGACGCCAATAGCATTGAGATTGACTGCGGACAAGTTTCTAAGACCGGACCATGCAGCGCGGATTTCGGCACGACGATCCAGGTTCGGGATCTGTTTTATAAACTGCCGGCCCGACGGAAATTCCTCAGAACAACCAATACCGAATTGGGCCATATTACGGAACAGTTCACACGTATCGCCCTGGCGAATGTGAATCTTGACTTGACGTTGGTTCATAACGGACGGGAGTTATACCGGCTGCTAAGTAACCAGGGACTTCACCAGCGAATCGCCGAATTGTTTCCTTCTCTTTCCGCGGACGTCTCACATGATTTGATCGAGGCCGTAAATCAAGAGAAGAATATCCATGTTCTCGCCCTGCTGGGACGACCGGATATCTCAAGAACGAGTAATAAATTTCAATACGCTTTTCTAAACGGTCGATTCATCCGAGACAAATTCATCTCACACGCCATCAAGGAAGCGTACCGCGGATTGCTGGAACCCAACCGGTTCCCTGTCGTTTTCTTGTTCATTCAAATGCCCTTCCAAGACTATGACGTGAACGTGCATCCGACCAAGATCGAGGTGCGCTTCTATAATGCCAACCTGGTTCACTCGCAAATTCTCGGAGCACTTCGAGAGAAACTTTTAGGCACTAATCTCGAAACACAGGGAAGACTTCCGGCCATACCTCAGCGAAAAAGTGTATCGCCACAAACGGCATCCATGCGGGATCAGAGAATTGCCGACGCTATGGCGGAATTCTTCAAAAAGCACAAACCCGCCCCAACACAGCAACACCTCCGGTTTCGCCCATCCTCCCCACTGCCGGTGGCGGGTACACCGACCGAGAAAACGGCGCCATACGAAAGAAAATTCCTGCAAATTCATGACAGCTTTATTGTCGCGCAAACCGACGATGGCTTTATTATTATCGATCAGCATGCACTTCATGAGAAGATTATTTATGAAACGTTATGCCGTCGAATACAAGAGAATATACTCCAGTCACAAAAGCTGCTCATACCCGAGAGTTTCGAAGTCACTACAGCCGAAATGGAAATCCTCAAAACCAACGCCGGGTTGATTGAAAAATTAGGGATCGAGATTGTCCCCTTTGGCCCCAGAACGATGGCCGTCCAGGCCTTTCCGACACTCCTATCGAACGTCCAACCGCTGGATTTCATTCGAGACATGCTGGATTTGCTGGATCGCAAGGATGCCGGGCTGGATGCGGAAAGACTACTCGACGAGATTTTGGACATGGCGTCGTGCAAGGCGGCGATCAAGGCCGGACAGAAATTAACGACCGGCGAAATCGAACAATTGCTCGCGGACAAGGACACGGCGGAATCCTCAACACGATGCCCTCACGGCAGACCCACGACAATAAAGTTCTCAATCAGTGATTTAGAAAAACAATTTAAAAGAACATGATGAACAAATGGCATTGGTTATTATGAGCCATTCTGCATTCCTCTGGGTAAGCGTGTGAAAGATAGTATACAAACCAAAGATTACCCGAAAAAGAGACTACTCTAATTACTTATGCGAAAAGCACTTACACCAACATTCCCATTTTACTTGAACAATCTTACTACGTTGTCTATACTTATCCGACTTGAATAGGCATCCTTAAGAAAAGGTTATGCTCGGTGCCGTTCATGCCGAGATAATGTGATAGTATTTTCATCACAGGCATGGCGGGAGGAGTTAGAAAGGTAGCGAAAAAAGTGGCGCAAAAACGCAAAAAAATAACCCGAAAAGAGGTCAGCGCAACCAGAAGAAAAAAACGCACCCTTTTGGCCGCTGATCTGAAAAGATTCAGAGAAATGCTGTTGCATAAGCGTCGAGAGATATTGAGAAACGTCAACGAATTCAAAAATGAAGCCCTCAAGAAATCCCGGCTGGATGCCTCCGGAGATTTATCGAGCATGCCGATCCACATGGCCGATCTTGGGACCGATAACTACGAGCAGGAATTCGCATTGGGATTGATGGACAGCGAAAGGAGACTACTGCGAGAAATCGACGACGCCCTCGTACGTATCGAGAAAAAGACGTATGGAACCTGTGAAGGAACAGGCAAACCTATTCCTAAAGCCCGGCTGAAGGCCCAGCCATGGGCCAGATATTGTGTCGAGTACGCGCGGATGCTGGAGCAAGGGCTCGTCACGGAGCAAGAAGAATAATCCTTCGTATGGAATACCAATGTCCGGTCTGTCATAAGACCATCAAAACATTTGCTAAGGATCCAACTACAGAAATACCGTTTTTCCCCTTCTGTTGCCAACGGTGTAAACTGATTGATCTGGGAGCCTGGCTGGATGCTGATTACAAAATAACGTCCGAATCTCAATCGGACGACGATACGAATTTCGATTCCATCGAGGAAGAAACGGGCATATAGTAAAGACAAATTCTTATGGACATGCTTGAAATCGACCGATAATATCTTATGAATCATCGAATATATTCTTGATACGCATAATGATAACGGGGGCGCTCCTGAAAGGAAGCACAATGGGCAACGGCAGAGAATCTTCTCGATTATTTGACGACCTTTTCTTTCCAAGAATATTCCAGACGTTCCGAATGTCGATTCAACCGACCAAGCTAATCATTATCGCTCTGGCCCTGGCAGTGATCTGTCTGGCCGGTCGGATCATGGACCTCAGCAAAACCGTCGTAGCCACACCGCGCAAACAACCCACGGCGACACAAGAACGCATTAGAAACAGATCAACAGATCCGCATGTAAAAGCGATCACCGCGTCACCCCAAAAACAAGTCAGGGTAACAGAGCTTAACATCTACATAGCAAATCCCGAACAACTTAAGAAATATTTCGAAATGTTTAAAGGAAAAGATGAAGGCGTCGGTGTGTTTGATACGTTATGGCATTTCTCCGCCGACCGGTTCCAGGGCACCGTCGATTCGATCTTTGCTTTTGATTTGCCCGGACTGGAGGACAACATCACGGGATATTTTCATGCCCTGGGATGGGCGATGAGGTATCATACCGTCTATTGTGTCATCCTTATCGTCATCACCCTGTCTGTACTTTCCGTGGCCGGAGGCGCGATCTGCCGCATTGCCGCCCTGCAATTCGCTCGAGGTGAGAAACCCGGTTTAACCGAAGCACTACGATACAGCACAAAAAGATTTGTGAGCTTTTTCACCACGCCATTGGCTCCGTTCGGGATTATTGCCTGTACCGGAGCATTTATTCTTCTCCTGGGGCTCATGGGGAATATCCCATACGCCGGGGAGATTATTGTCAGCCTTGGCACTCCCCTGGCCTTACTCACCGGAGGCTTCATTTCCGTCATTCTTATCGGGGCGATTGTGGGATTCAATATGATGTTTCCCGCGGTTGCTTATGACGGCTCCGACTGCTTCGATGCGATAAGTCGCTCCTTTAGCTATGTCTATGCCAAACCGTGGCATATGCTCTTCTATACTTCTATCGCTGCGATTTACGGTTCCATTTGTTATACCTTCGTTCGATATTTTGCCTTCCTGGTGCTTTGGATTACGCGCTTCTCCGTCCGGATTGCTCTTTGGGTTAACGACGGCGCCGATAAAACTAATAAACTTAATGCGATCTGGCCGAAACCGGAATTCAGAGACTTGCTCGGTTCTTCAAGTCCGGTTCCCACGAATCAGACGGAAACCGTCGCCGCTTTTCTTATATATTTATTCCTTTTGGTCGTCGTGGGATTAGTCGTTTCTTTCATCATCAGCTTTTACTTCTCCGCCAACACGATCATCTATTCCCTTATGCGCGGCAACGTGGACAATACCCCTCGTGAAGATATTTATATGCCTTTCGAAGAAGCAGACGTTGAACCGATTGGAATCGAAGGTGTATCCACGGAAAAATCTTCCTCACCGACTTTAGAATCCCAGCCGGACGCGACTCCTTCAGAACAATAAGATATAAGGTTTCCTACCTGAAATCTGATGGGCGTGCAGCAGAGAGAAATTCTCTAAACGGCGAATACTGCGAGTTCTGAAAAATTGCTGGTTAGGCATATTTTAGGAAGAAAAAATCTGTTTTCATTTTTCTTTCTAAAACAAATCGCCGATGTTCTATAATTGTAACCAGGGAGTAAAACGTAACATTTGATTCCATAACATGTTAACAAGCTAAACACGTTTGTTTTAATAATATATGCCTAACCTTCAATTTTTGCGGAATCCTTGGACGACGATGCCAGAGAAAGACACGAACACATCGCAAGACGTGAAAAAACAAGATTTTTCCGGTCCGTCAAATCGTCTCCGAACCGTGTTGCTTCGTTTCCGCAGACCCCTGATCGTCCTGGCCCACATTATCGCCTTTGCGATCTCCCTGTTGCTCTCCTTCCTCGTAGTACAAAATATGAACTTTAGATGGGAATGGCTTCGTCTGTATCCGGCGTTACTGCTGTTCTTTCTTATTATCAAGATTCCCGTTTTCGGGCTTTTCAATCAATATCGCGGCTGGTGGCGTTATGTAGGGATATCAGACCTTCGCGGCATTGTACAAGCCTCCCTCATAAGCACCTTCCTCATCGTACTCTTTTGGTTTTTCGTTGGTCAGATCACGTCGATTCATTCATATCTTCCAACAGGTTTGGACAAACCCGCTGAAGGCGTATGTGTCGCCGATATGTGTGCCACGATTCTGATCCTCGGCGGATTACGAATCGTTTTACGATTATATTACGAGGCCTTCCGCACGTCAGAAACGGTCCGGCTGAAGCGATTTCTCATCGTCGGAGCGGGCAACGCAGGGGAAGCCCTATTGAGAGAGATCGTCCGGATGCCTGCTGTTCAATACCACGTTATCGGTTTTATTGACGACGATCCCGTTAAAAAAGACACTCACATTCATGGCATACCGGTCCTTGGCACGGTCGTGCAACTCCCGAAGGTTTGCGAAGACCACAAAATCGAAGAAATTGCGATCGCCATACCATCGGCCAGTCCACGACAGCTTCGACGCGTAATTCAGGTCTGTGAGGGCACGAAGATTCGTTTTCGCACCGTTCCTTCGATTACAGATATCGCTTCCGGAAAACTTCGCGTGTCCCAGATTCGCGACGTGGATATTAACGACCTGCTGGGCAGAGAATCGGTCCAGCTTGACCTGGATTTGATCGAAGCCTTCTCTAAAGATAAAACGATCCTGGTCACAGGCGCCGGTGGCTCCATCGGCTCGGAGATGTGCAGGCAACTATGCCATTTCAATCCGAAGCTCTTATTACTTATCGAGCAGGCGGAAAATCCGTTATTCTATGTGGAGCGGGAACTCCGTAAGCAGTTCCCGTCCGTAGATATCAAATCCCTTATCTGCAACATCACAGATGAAAACCGAGTCGGGAAAATTTTTAAAGAATATAGACCCGAGGTCGTTATCCATGCGGCCGCTCACAAGCACGTCCCGTTAATGGAGATCAATCCCGGCGAAGCGATTAAAAACAATGTGATCGGTACGCAAATCGTCGCGGATGCCGCAGACCGTCATGGTACAATGAACTTCGTGATGATTAGCACCGACAAGGCCGTCAATCCAACAAGCATTATGGGCTGCTCCAAACGCATTGCAGAGATGTACATTCAGGACCTCAGCCGAACCAGTCAAACGCACTTTGTTACGGTGCGGTTCGGTAACGTCCTCGGTTCGGATGGTTCGGTCGTACCAATTTTTAAGAAACAAATCGCCGAAGGCGGCCCCGTAACCATAACACATCCCGACATGAAGCGTTACTTTATGACCATACCGGAAGCCAGCCAGCTCGTACTACAAGCGGCTACGATGGGAAAAGGGGGAGAGATTTTCCTGCTCGATATGGGCGAGCCGGTGAGAATTCAGGACCTGGCCCGGGAGCTTATCACACTGAGCGGCTACCGACCCGGAGAAGATATTGAAATCGTTTACACAGGACCGAGGGCCGGGGAAAAACTCTTCGAGGAACTTTCCATAGAAGGCGAAGATATGCAACGCACCCGGCATCCCAAGATCAGCATATGGAAGAACATTCCCATGGACCGCGATCTGCTTCGTGCGGGCATCAATGAATTATCAGATATCGCTCTGAGCCAATGTCCTGATGAGCTCGTCGATAAAATCAAGGTGCTCGTGCGGGAATATACCGGCACAGAGAGCTTATCCGTATAAAAACGTCCGAAAACCTCCGATTGACCTTTCCAGCGGAAAATTCCACTTTTTCACCTTTTTAAGCCCAAAAATTGAAGCTATCTCCTGTTATGAGTCGTCTTCCTACAGATTTAACTTGACAATGAAAGTCCGAATTTGCTATAGATAGATGTGGTGAAGTTTATAGACTTCGGTCGATTTACCGATAAAGTCGTAGGATTTTTCGGAAGAATCAAAATGACCGGAGGGAGAATAAACGAAGCGTACCGCTGTTTGTGAAGAGAGGAAATGTCACAATCAGTGTGCCTGCTTGTCAAGTAGCAATGAGCTCTTGAGGAAAGGAGGTGGTCGCAAATCACAAAGCATCATCCCGGGTAAAATGAACATACTTTCATATCGTATCGGTAGGCACTATTGTTGAATCATTTTATTTGAAGGAGGCTTATTATGTATAGACAATTACTCTTTGTACTGTCTCTTGTCGTGGTGCTAAGCCTAATGGGTAAGGCCCCGGCTCAGGATACGGATGTACTGATCCGAAATCCAGATATTGGTATGCCGGTGATCGACGGCGTTATAGACGAACCCTGGTCTTACGCCACGGAACAGGAGATAGGAAATACGGTCGCGGGCAGTACACCCAGCAATTCCGCGGATTGCTCCGGTACCTGGCAAGCGCTCTGGAGCTACGACTATATATATGCGCTGGTTGTCGTCAATGACGAAAAACTGAATAACGACTCAGGTTCCAGTAGTAAATGGAATGATGACAGCGTTGAATTCTACATTGACGGTGATAACAGCAAAGGCACGACCTGCGATGAGAACGACCACCAATATACATGCCGGTGGAATAACAACGAAGTGGAAGAACCGAGTGCAATCCACAACGGAGAACCAAGTATCGTAGGATTTGAATACGCTGTTACGACGACTGGAACCGGTTATATTTACGAAGCCAGAATCCCCTGGACGAGCATCATGGGTGAGGCGCCGTTAGCAGGTCAATTAATCGGTATCGAAGTCTTTATCAACGATGACGATGACGGGGGCGACCGTGATTCTCAGATTGCCTGGTTCGGAACGGATGGAAACGGTTGGCAAGACCCCAGCTTGTGGGCCACGGCCCTGCTCGTGGCCGGCAATAAAGCCGGGGCGCCCGAACCGGCCGACGGATCGATCCATCCCGATACATGGGCGACCCTGAGGTGGGTGGCCGGACCGACGGCGGTCTCGCATGACGTTTATATGGGCACCGACTATGATGCCGTCACTAACGCGACGACTGATTCGGAAGAATTCCGAGGCAACCAGACCTTAAATTATGTTGTGGTCGGATTTCCAGGATTCCCTTATCCAGAAGGCCTTATCCCGGGTACAACGTATTACTGGAGAGTCGATGAGATCAATGCTGAGGGCACCGTATATCAAGGCGTCGTTTGGAGATTTTCCATTCCACCCAAGACGGCGTATGCCCCTGATCCGGCCGATGGCGCGGAATTCGTAGGACCGGAAGTGATTCTCAACTGGACCGCAGGATACGGTGCGAAACTACATCACGTGTATCTTAGTGACAACTGGGCCGACGTGGAAGCCTCTGCCACAGCCGCATATAAAGGAGCTCGAGGTCTTGCGACCTTTAGTGCCGGCACGCTCGCCCAGGAAAAGGTTTACTACTGGCGAATCGATGAGTTCGATGGGATTGGGACCTATCAAGGCGATATTTGGAACTTTACAACACCGGGCGCAGTGGGAAATGCAAAGCCGACAAACGCCGCCACGGGCGTCCAAATGACGACGACGCTGACTTGGACACCGGCAAGCACTGCAACCTCTCACCAAGTGTACTTTGGTACGGATAAAGACGCAGTCCGAAATGCCACAACCGCTTCGTCGGAGTACAAGGGCAGCAAGGCGCTCGGCAACGAAAGCTACGATCCGGGTCAACTCGACTGGTATTCGAGCTATTATTGGCGAGTGGATGCCGTCTATGCAACGAACACTGTGCAAGGCCCGGTCTGGAGCTTTACGACGGCCGATTTCTTGTTGATTGACGACTTTGAGAGTTACACCGATAACGACGCTGACGGCGAAGCCATCTGGCAAACGTGGGTCGATGGTTACGGTATCGCCGACAACGGCGCACAAGTCGGGTATTTGATGCCTCCGTATGCCGAGCAGGCAGCGGTTCATAGTGGAATCCAGGCGATGCCGTTAATCTACGAGAACGTCAATGGCGTCTCGAATTCGGAAGCGACATTATCCCTGACCACAACGCGTGACTGGACCGCCGAAGGTGTCGGGCAACTATCGCTTTGGTTCCAGGGCGGTTCAACCAACGCCGCCAATCCGATGTACGTGGCGGTCTCAAACAGCTCAGGTTCGCCCGCTATCGTCACCAATGACGATCCCGAAGCGGCTTTGTCGCGCCAATGGACGGAATGGATCATTCCGCTGCAAGACTTTTCCGACCAGGGAATCAATCTTGGCAACGTGAACAAGATTGCGATCGGCCTGGGCAGCAAAGGTGGCGCATCCTCTGACGGTTCAGGTAAAGTGATCATCGATGATATCCGGCTGTATCGACCGTAACAATGCTGCTGGTATGACGTCAGGATGATACCAACGGGGCCTATACTGACCGATTCGGTATAGGCCCCTTTTCATTTCACACGATATCCCGCGAATTCCAATCGATATGGGCAAACGGTGTATATCGAGTGAAATTAGATTGACCGGAATGAGTTAATCTGCCATGATGTTCGGCGATTGCCAACTTAGCCATCATAGCTTTGGCTGGCTCGACTGCAAGGCCTCACTTCCGCCCTGTTGAAGTGAGGAACTTTTTTTGATTTTATCGGTCTAAATGAGGAGTGACGTTTTGACGGACGCCGCAAATGTTGACATTTGGCGCCAACAGGCCACCGGAAAGCCTATGACGATCGACGACAGCTCGCTGGTTGAACAATGCCGACAAGGTGATTCCGGGGCGATTGAGCGGCTTGTACTCAAGTATCAGAACCGCATTTACAACGTCATTCTAAAAATTTGTGCCGATCCGGACGATGCCGCGGAACTTACCCAGGAAACATTTGTCAAAATAATAGAAAACCTGGCTAAATTCGAGGGCCGCAGCAGTTTTTATACCTGGGCGTTCAGAATTGCCGTTAATTTGACGCTCAATTATTGCCAAAGGAATGCCAAGCTGGCGGTCAGGTCGCTGGATTCCGAAGAAGCGTCTCGCGATCATCAGGCAACGCAGGCGTTGAAGGAATTGTTGAGTGATGACAGCGCACCCGATCCGGCGGCTATCGCCCAGAATAAAGAGGTGTATGAGATCGCCATTCAAGCCATCCGGCAATTGGACGAGCCGCAGAGGGCAGTGATTATCCTACGGGATATCGAAGGCATGAGTTACGCACGGATTGCCGAAGTGCTGGACGTTGAGCTGGGCACGGTCAGGAGTCGATTGAGTCGCGCCAGAAACAGATTGAGAGAAATTTTGGAGGCCATTTTGTCATGACAGAAAATTCGGACAAAAAGATGTATGATTCCGAAGCACGGATTGACGAATTGCTCAATAGTTATATCGATGGTGAACTGACGGTTGACCAACAATCTGACGTCGAAGAATTGATTGCCCGCGATGACGGAATCACACAGCGTCTTCGACAATTTCAACAGTGTAAGACATTCATCGGGGCCCTGCCCCGAGCGGAGGCGCCCCCTCATGTGTTAGAGGGTGTCAAGGCTGCAATCGCCGGGAAAGCTATCACAGATAGAAGGACACAGAAGACATACCCACGCTTCCGTCGCGTTCTCGCCGCGGCCGCGATGATCGGTATAGCTGCACTAATAACGACTGTGATGCGAACGATGACTTCGCCGAAACCTCCCGTTTCCGAGAGATCCAGCGCCAATATCCCGGCTCCCCGTGAATTCAGTGGTAAGCTCGAGCTAAGAACAAGCGATTTGGTCGCCGTGAGCGCCTCAGTCAACAAAGCCTTAGAAGGCATTCATCATTCAGAAGCCATCCTTTCCGCACGCCGGGAGGATAGACGTATCTATTCATTAAGCTGTAGCAAAGAGGATTTGAAAAGTTTATTGGCAAATATAGAGCACGTATGGCCCGAACTCGATTCGGCAACGTTGTCCGTAAACACGGGTGTCTTTGGCGAAAAGATTGTTGTTGAGACCGTCACGACGGAACAGGTCTCGAAAATCATCGAGCAGGACAATCCGGGTAAACGCATCGAGATCGCCAAAGATTTTGCGGTTTTAAACCATCTGGATTCAAATCTGATGGATCGAGCAATTGCTAACGCTATAGAAGGTCAAAGTAAAAATTTAACTCATCCGTGGCAGATGTACAAGCCATCTCTGGCCGAGCGTGAGGATCCCACCCCAAAAACACTAAGCCAACATGAAGACAAGGACACTATCTATTTAACGATTATTTTAAGCTGGTAAGGATGCTCGACATACAAAATAGCTGTCTGGTCGTGGTTGACGTCCAGGGCAAATTAGCACAGTTGATGCACGGCAAGGACGTCTTATTTAAAAACGTCCAGATCCTCATTCGCACCGCGCGAATCCTGAATATTCCCATTTTATGGTGTCAACAATGCCCTAACGCCCTCGGACCGACAATCCCCGAAATTGCTCAATTACTCACCAACCATGAACCCATAAATAAATCCGCTTTTAGTTGCTGTGGCGACGAAAAGTTCAACAGCAAACTCAATGAATTATCGAGAGACCAGGTTATCGTCTGCGGCATCGAAACGCACGTCTGTATCTATCAAACCGCCATCGACCTGTTGCGAAAAGGTTTCGAGGTGAATGTTGTCGCCGACGCTGTTTCTTCACGAACTCCGGAGAATAAACAAATCGCTCTGGAGAAAATGGCCACGGAGAACTCGAATATCTATTGCACCGAGATGGCCCTGTTCGAACTGCTCCGGACCGCCGAGCATCCTCATTTCAAAGAAATCGCCAAGCTGATTAAATAGCCCCCTCCTCTGAACGAGTTTAATCAAAGAGCTTCTCGATCGCCGGCTCATTTTATGCTTGACGGGTAAAGACACAACGGCTACGATATTTTCATCGTTTGAACACTGGTTTTGCTCAATGACTAAAGGAAAGTGATCGTGCGCTTCTAAGAAATGGATTGTGATATCTCACTGGAGCTTCAGGTTCTTGGGCCATCATCACCGCGGTGATAGCTGATGGGGTAATAATTCGTTTCGGACGAGGCAATCGATCATGAGCAAACATTCACTGCAGTTTCATCGTGTGACTTTTTTTTACGAAACATCCAGCGATTCCATATTGGATAACGTCTCCACGCAGATCGGGTCCGGCTGGACCGGTATCATCGGGGGTAATGGAGCGGGAAAAACAACGTTCTTACGATTAGCATGTGGATTACTTCAGCCGACACAGGGGGACATCATCATTCCACAAAATACACTCTATTGCGACCAGCGTACAGATGAGTTTCCTCCTGAATTTAACCCACTCCTTCAATCCTCTGATACCTATGCCTGTAAACTTCGCGGACAATTAGGGCTTGAACTCGATTGGCTGTCACGATGGCACACTCTCAGCCACGGCGAACGTAAGCGCGTCCAGATTGCCATCGCTTTATGGCAAAACCCACAGGTCCTCGCCTTGGACGAACCAACCAACCACATTGATTTGCCGACGCGTCAACTGTTGATACAAAGCCTGACTCAATTCCAGGGGATCGGTTTATTAGTCAGTCACGACCAGGAAATGCTGGATCATCTTTGTCGCCAGACGCTGTTCATTGACACGTGCAAGGTGAGTCAATATCCGGGAGGTTATTCTCAGGCCATCAAATTCAAAGAAGCCGAATATCAACGGGCTCATAAAAATCGTTCCAAGGCCCGTCATCAACTGACTCGTTTACAGCGTGAACGTTCACGACGGCGAGGCGAGGCCGACCAAGCCGACCGGAAACGTTCAAAACGTGGATTATCTCGTAAAGATAGCGACGGACGGGCCAAACGAGATCTCGCACGTGTCTCAGGAAAAGACGGCCAGGCCGGTCGGCAACTTAGCCAATTGGATGGTCGATACAAATATTTACAGGAGCAACTCGATAACACGTTTGTGAAAAAGCAAACATCAGGCCGTATGACATTACAAGGAGAACACGCACAACAGGACAGATTATTACATATCGAACCAGGTTTTCTGAACCTGGGTCATGAGAGAAAACTCCATTTCCCGGAATTGCTGATTACACCGTCTGATCGCATCGGGATCATAGGCCGAAATGGTGCCGGTAAAAGCACACTGATTCGGCATCTACTTAAACACAAAGCCATACCGGAAAACAGGCTTGTTTATATCCCCCAGGAGATAGATACGGACTTTGCATACGAAATCCTGTATCAGGTCGAGCAAAAGCCCAAAATGATACGAGGGGAACTCTTCAGCTATGTGGCTCGTCTGGGATCGGATACTCGGCGCTTACTGGAAACCGAAAGGCCCAGCCCCGGCGAACTTAGAAAATTAAAACTGGCTTTGGGAATGATCGAAACGCCCTACCTCATCGTCATGGACGAACCTACGAATCATCTGGATTTGCCGTCCATCGAAGCCCTGGAAAAAGCCTTGAGTGCTTGTCACAGTGCGTTAATTTTGGTGAGTCATAATCTGCACTTTTTGAAAAGCTTAGTCACGTCCGTTTGGCAACTCACACCGGTTACAGCCAATCCGAATTCTATCAAACTGCGAATTCAACCTGTTGAATCAATGAATCATTCTAATCTTCAAGTTTTATTTTCTGAAAATAGCGATACAAAGGCGTAATGAGATTAAAACCGTATTCGAGATCGTCCACCAGCTTACTGCTGTAAAGAATATCGTCAATCTTTCGATTGCAGACCAGATACATGTTCTTTCTTTGGTACCAGTTCTGGATATCCTCCGGCTTATCCTTGTCGATGATTCTCTTATACGTCTCGCCTTCCAAAACAAAGATTTTCTGCTTCGAGAAAAAAGAGATCGCCTTCTGGAATGCTTGAGGATTCTCATCAATCATCTCGCGAAATCGCTTCATAATCGCCGGAGCGGCGTTGTAAAAACCCATCCCATACCGGTAAGCATTCACAGATAACTCGAAGAAATAAACGCATACAAGCGTCGTCCAGTCTTTGCTCCGATTCTTGAAAGTAAACCACACGATGCTTCGAAAAGGCGATTTATCCCTGGAGAATCGCGTGTCACGATAAATCCTTGAAATCGTCTTATTCATCGCCGGTGTAATTTCAAAGCGAGGATCGATATCCAGCATAAAATCCCCGCAATCCGTCACCAAATCCCGCATCGGCCCAAGCACGTGCTCTTCATATTCCTTCCTATGGGCGTCGAACCATTTCTTGCTATTGTTCGCTTTTAACCCTCGTAAAAATTTCAGCGTCTTCAGCGAAAACCCGTTAAATTTTCTTTCTTCTTCCCCGGCCATTTTTTGAACCGCCCTTCCATTCAACACACATTCGACTCAAATTCCGTGAGGTTCTTCAGAATTCGCTTGAGATCCTCCTCGAAACGATCCATCTGATCCTCTGAAAAACCATGGAAGAATATCTTTGTATGCTCCTGGGATAAATTGACATATTCTTTTTCGAGATCCTTGTCTTTACTGGTACGTAAAATGAGTATCTTGCGTCTATCCTTTTGGCAATGTTGTCGTTTGATGTACCCCATCCGTTCGAGTCGATCGAGCATACTCGTTAAAGTAGATTTTTTCAGTTGCATCTTCTTCGCAAGCTCGTTGATTGAAACCCCGTCTTCCTGCCAAAGCGCAAACATAATCCTGCCCTGCGCAGAATTGATCTCTATACTGTAATCCCTGAGCATACGCTCAAAAATCCTACCGGAGACCTGACGAATCTTCGCCATTAAAAAACCGGTCTGCCGCTGTTGCTTCATTGTCTCGGACATATTTGCTCGATTATTTCGATGTACCGAGTTGTTGATCGAACCAGCCTGTAACCAACTCGACATCTTTTTCCCAGTTTGTCCATCCGTGCCCTTTTCCTTCGCGTGTGATTAGTTTCGACGGGACGCCGGCATTCTCAAGACGATCGATCAAGCGTCTGCTTTGCCGGAATGGAATAAATGGATCTGCATCGCCATGAATGATGAGGGTCGGTGCATCATCCTCGGTAACATGTGATATGGGAGATAGCTCTTTCAAAAGCTCTTGTATTCGTTTCTGATCGGTGATGATTCGATACATTTGTCGGTCCTGGTCAAAATCATAGAATTCAAACGAGGGATCAGCAAATCCGTACTTCGTTTTTTGAAAATCGATGACATTCGTGCCCTGACCGTCAAAGTCAAGCCAATTCGTTGGAGGAAAGAAACAGCCGACAACCTGAATCTTACTTGATACACGCTCAACAAGATCGACGTTATTGGGATCTCCTTTTGTACTGTTTGTTCCCACTAAATGTGCCAACCATCCTCCGGCCGATGCCCCGGCAATACCTATGTGATCGGGATCGATGTGAAAGTCATTCGCGTGAAATCGAACAAAACGTACTGCACGATGGATATCCTTCACCATATCCTGCAAAACGAATCGTGGAGCACTGCTATGCACAACCGCAAAGACAGTATAGCCATTATTGAGGAAGATCTGGATACATTTTCTGTAGCTGGGTTTGTCGATCTTCGTAGGATCTGAACGACCGCTACTGCTGACCACCCAAAGGATACCGATGCCTTTGGCGTTCTCCGGTGTGAACACGTCCATCGTAAGAGACATGCCATATTTGCGTCCATAGATGACATCACACCGGCGTGCAAATTCCACGGTTTGGGTATCATGCGTAGCTTCTACACTAAAGCATACTGCCTCGAAAGATAGTAAAACACACAATAATAAATTCACATGAGTGGATTTCATCTTTTTAGCTCCGACTCATTCGCTTTTTATTGGTATCCGATTTCAAATGCGTTTCATACGCCGGACACAAATCACATCGGCATTCACATTTCGCTATGATGCTTTTCATTTCTCTATCCTTTCATTTCTTTATAATGGTTCTATATAAAATAGTACTATATAGAACTATTTTCAAGCACAATTTTTCTTTCTTCACAGAAGAATTGATTATTTTTATTGACAAATTAATATTATTGATTAATATACATAAATATACTACATATGAGGACACATGAATAACAAAAAACAACAATTAAACTTGCCTGCCGGTTGTCCGCTATGCGGAGAAGTCATTGAGGTTACACAAATTAAGTGTACCGGCTGTGCCAGTGAAATTACAGGCTCGTTCAAAACAGAGGGAATGTCCACGCTGCCGGCCGAATATCAAAAATTTATCATCGTTTTCTTGAGGCACAGGGGCAACATCAAAGCCGTGGAAAAAGAGCTTGGGATTTCTTACCCGACGATCAATAAAATGCTCGACAGTATTAATGCGATGTTGAATGCCACCGTCACTATCAAGGAAAAACCCCTAACCCGAAAAGAAATCCTCGATTCGATAGAGCGAGGTGAGATGAGCGTCAAGGACGCGACATTTATTCTAAAAACACGCAAGTAGAAAAGAGGTTGAAATGTCAAAGATGTTCCCAAATGCCTATGCCGTCTTCTTCGTTGTGCAGATCGCTATACTCATGGTCGCTTACGTTATCCTTCGGCTTAAAACCAAGTATAAAATGTTAACGACCCTATGCCTCTCCATTCTTTTCGTCGCCGGCGCGACACTCCTTTTGTTACCTTTGAACCGTCGATTTCTTATTCGAATGAATCCTACTGATTTACAGGAATATGTCGCCGGGACATTCTTCGTAGCGGTACCATTTATCTTGATCCTGATCGTTACATTTCTAAAGCCTATGTTGAGAGAAATTGTGAACACACAAAAACCCGCTGGTCCGGAAAGAACACGTATTCTTCAAATGGTAGAAGA
>JAFGTG010000085.1 GCA_016934255.1 Sedimentisphaerales bacterium | reverse complement strand
GCTCTATCTCTCAGCGGAGGATTTCGCCAATCAGTTCGTGCTGGCCTTGAAGACAAAAAAGCTGGAGGCTTTTCGACGCCGAATGCGACAAACGGATTTGTTAGCCATCGACGACATTCACTTCTTGGCCAGCAAACCTTCTATGCAGGAGGAATTCCTGCACACGTTTAATACCATCAGCCTGGCGGGCAAACAAGTCGTCCTGGCTTCGGACGCTCACCCCAAGACCATTGGCCAACTGTCCGAGAAGCTGGTGAACCGGTTTGTTTCGGGCATGGTGGCCAAGATAAACAATCCCGATTTCGACACGCGCTGCCGGATCTGTATCCAATATCTGAAAACCCAAAAGATAAAACTCAAACACTCCATTCCCGAAAATATTATCACGCATATCGCTGAAAATCTGCACACCAATGTTCGGGAGCTGGAAGGCGCCCTGCTGAAGCTTATCGCATTTTCAGCATTGAAAAACGAGAAAATTACCATCTCCATGGCCAATGCTATCCTGGCCGAACATCTCGAACGATGCGATCCGATCATCCATGTATCGGATATCGAGTCCGTCGTCGCGGCTTACTTCGGAATCACGCCAGCCACGTTACACTCATCCAAAAAGAACAGAACCGTTGCACTGGCTCGGCATTTCAGCATGTATCTGACCCGAAAGCATACGAAAATGTCCTCCTCGGAGATCGGTCGAGTGATGGGCAATAAAAATCACGCCACCGTCCTTCTGGCTTGTAAAAAGATTGAAGATATGACCAAGAAAAATGCGGAGCTTCGCTGGCAAGGCCCGGCCGGCAATAAAGTCTCAAAAACAAAAACCGTGCTTGCCCAGCTCGAAGAGAGCATCTCGAAATAAAAACGGAATACCGTCAATAAATAAAACCAATCCACCTATTTTTTTTGCGCTGCTATGATATATTCGCTTAACTCTTCTATATTCCCACTGAAAACAGCGCTTGAGATATAAGAATTGTCAGGCTTGAATTTGGGCTGACCGACAAGAGATTCTCCTCGATAAATACTGACCCAGCGTCCCTGCTCGTCCAGGTCGGCTATGATCTGCCAGATCTGACTTTCAAGCAATGCCGGTCGCTGGACTGTGGTATTATGTCGCAGTCCACCATATCGCTCTTCGATCTCGTCCAACCGCGATTCGATTTTCCACCCGTAATGTCCCGGCAGGTTGGAATCATCGTATGTAAGCGTGTAAACATCGCCTCGCCGAAACATGTAAAGTGGCCTGTTTGTTTTAAGCTCGTAAAAGCGGGCCAGCTTTCCATCGGATAAAAGTGAACGTCTCAGATAGGCCAGCGCTCGCGGAATCGGCTCGAGATACTTGCTCTCGCCCGTGAAACGGTAAATTTCCATCAATGTCTCGATAACCTCTTGAGATTCGTCACCGGAAATCCCCGGCGGCTCGAACTTCCTCGCCCAAATGGATTTCATATCATAATTGTACTGTTGTGCCCATGCAGGCTGGGGATCGGGCATTTGGGCAAGAATCAGAAAATCTCCCAACCGCTCTAAAGCCGTTTTGTACCTTTGATCGTTATATACTCGGTAGGCATCGATCAATGTCTGGGCAACGTAGCCGGGTACGTTATCGTTTAGAGTGTACATGTCCCAGTAGTTTTTGATTCGACCTTCGGTTCGCCAATCGTAATCCGGATAGCCAGCTTGAATTACGGGCTGCTTCACGACCGGACCGGTCCAGACCTGTGGAAAACCCCCGTTGGGAAACTGGGCGGCAAGCAAAGCATCGAGGGCGATGCAAGCAGACTCGTGAATGTCCTTGTGTTGAAAGCCGAGGGCCTTATCAACACGAACGAGAAGTTGGATCGCCGATTGTGTTTGACCATCGTCAAGTGACGAATTATTTTTCCCGCGTCCTTTGCCATTGCGATATAGAGCTACTCGTCCATGTGGATCGAAATCAATGCAGTTCGTCCAACCGCCGGATTGAAGCTGGCCATAAACGATCGCTTCGGCGGCCTTCGTGGCCGCTTCGAGATAAAAACGATCACCCGTTGCTTCGAAAGCTTTGAGATACGCCATCCCGACGGTGGGCGTTCCCGGCGGTTGCACCCAGATTTGATCGTGTGTGGCTTTGCCCTCGCCCCACCGTTGCTTTAGATCCAAACTGTAATAATAAACGTATCCGCCATGCGAAGCGACATGGGTACAGAAAAACGTCGCGGCCTTACGCATCGTTACAAAGACTTGCTCGCGTAAAGTCCGGTCGGCACCGTCGGCGAACAATTGGTTAACAAGGAATAATGAAAGAAGTAAAGAGAGTGTGAAATGGTCCCAATATTTCCTGATGTGTGGTTTTGTAAAAAACAAGTCACTATCCTGTTAGTGTTGTAGAACGTGAATGGCGATATCTTCACAAAATTCACTCAATGAGATACTCAAAGAATTGTTGCGTACAGTTAAAATCTTGTTTTCTTTCTTGCCCGTTGTCGGATGCAACAACATTAAAGAGACCTCTCCATCTTTCAACGGTAAATCCTCCAAAACCAACTGCTCATCGGTCTTAGTGTTTTTCCCACCGAGACCTTTATGCAAATAGACCACGATTTCTTTGCCCGAAGCCATAGTTAAACGATATTTTCCCGGTCCCTGACTGATCCGAATCCTTCCCGGCTTCAAAGCGACATAATCTTTCAGGGAGTCGAAAAAGTCCATCAGGATTTGAGATTCGCGGGCATATGTCTTCACACTCGCATCATTAAAGTCGATAGGGTACACCTTCGCGTAAACACCCGCGCCCTG
>JAFGTG010000084.1 GCA_016934255.1 Sedimentisphaerales bacterium | reverse complement strand
AGGCTTGCCGCATCGAACAAGCCGCGGCACAATTGACACACACCTTTCTTCTGTTAGCTACCCACAAATTCTGTGGAAGAACCATAAAATTAAAGCTTTTGTATTTGTTACCCCGCGTGTTATTTCTTACATATTTAATAGAGGCATATGGGAAAGACCGGCTGGGGGAGAACAGCCAATTAAGACACTGTTTCATTGGGAAGGGAGAATTATTGTGAGCGGCTGGAGAAGCAAACTCATTTTCATGCTGATCATTTATTGCGCCGGCTTCGCCACGGCGATCTATACCTTGGCGCCCACCCCTGAAGGCAGCGGATACGCCAGCCTAAGCGGATTCGTCCGCCCCTCGGAGAAGAACACGCGGATTACTCAAGGGGAATTTGTCGAATCGTTCAACACCGGGATGCATAAGTGCGTCGAATTCGGCAAAGAGGCCGCGTGCCGTACGGCCAAATCTCTCAAAAAGAAAATTCAAGAGATGCGCGAGGAGAAGTAAAATCCAACCCCAATCCGCTCTTAGGACGTTTCACTGATTTGCTTGTTGAACATCCGCAACTGAACATCAATGGCGCTGAGGGCCCAGTCGATGTAATGCAACTGGTGAACGGGACGACGGTGGCCTTCGATCATAAGCCCTTCCTTGACGGTTTTTACAAATTTGCCGATCGTTTGAGGACTGATTTCCGTCGGCTCGACGGCCCATTGTTTCAATTCCTCGTATTGTTCCTGTAATTTGGGATTCTCTCGTAGCTGTTCCGAGGTTAGGTAATCACCGGGGTTATAGGCCAATTGCAATCCCTTCAGGCACATAACGAGCGGCTCGAAATTGGCCCTTCGGTCCAAACGGATAAACTTGTATTGCTGTACGTACGTCGTTGCTTGCGCCGGGGGCTTATTGGCAATATCATCTCCGCCCAGATACCACCGGCGTTTGCTGGCTCTGGCAAAAACCAATTCCTCACCCAGTTGATATTGCTTAATCTCATCATAGCCCATTCTTGAAACCCACATTCTTCCGGTGTGCCTTCGCTCCGGACCGCCGCCGAGGACAAGCAGGCATTTCACAAAACTCAGGGGTAAAATTTGCTGGTTGTTAAGTTGATTTTTTCGAAGCTGAAGTGAAATATGAAGACTGTGCGGTTGGACTTCATAGAAATTGGTAATCTCATGGATCAGTTGGCTCAGCAGCCAGGGATCGGCCGTGGCGGGTCGTGATAATTCGCCCTCGATATTCAATCGTCCCGGGGCAAGCTCTAAAAAACCCCGTCGCCGTCCCTGGTCGGTGGAGCCGGTGTGATCGTCGATATACCCGCCCAGCTTCCAGGAAAGAACGTCCAAGTGAAAATCGTAGAAGTACATAAAGCCGTCATACACCGGATCGAACGCCTTTTGCTTACTTCGTTGGGGCTCCACCGCGGCCGCTCCGAGATTGCTTAACTCGACCTCGATCCCGAGCGGTGTCAATCCGGGATGGAAATTCGAACGAACGCGTTCCAGGTTGGAATGCGCCACACGCGCCTCGAACATGCTTTTGGCCGCACGCACGGCGTATTTCACATAATCGATCAGGTCGTTTTTTTGATAAGGCATCGTCTGGAGGCATTCATTGACGATCATTGCAACCGTCTCAGGATTCGCATTGATCATCTGCAGGGCGACAAGCAGACTGACCGACCGCTTGAAATAGCGTTCGGATGTGCGCATTCGCTCAAGCTCAAAGCGGTACCGGGACTGGATGTGCTCATCGAGCTGGCTGAGCAGAACCTGTTTGACGACCAACTTCAGGTAATTTTTGATGAAAGGTTGAGCTTCCGGGATCTCGCGTAAGTGTTTGATGCTTGGTCGGGGACGATCCAGCTCGTGTTCGAGGAAATAATCACTGACGGCATCCGAATGATAATGGCTCATGACCAGGTCGCGCTCGGTCGTCGCGAGCAGTTCTCGTTCGGCTCGACGTTCCAGATCGGCATCGAGCGTTCGTTCCCCGGGACGTGTACGCTTCTTGATAAACTTCTCGATGCGCTTTCGCAGCCACAATTCGTGGATGAGATTCACGTGGAATCTATCCCCGAAGTGCTTTTCCATGGAATCGTGAGAGACCAGATAGGCCTGGGCTTCAATCAGACCACTGGCCGTGTTGATTCGCACGGTCTCTCTTTCGTACCGTTTGCCTTCATATCGGTCGATTTCCGTCATCACTCCGGCGGGGATATCGTAGATGACCAATCCTTCGATCTTCGAGGACGGGGCGGCAATCGCATAGAAATAAACGTCGTCGGGACTGACCCGCCGGTATTGTGGCAACAAGGCCGGTTCGGCAAAAAGCGTGTTTCTGCTGATTTTCGAGGGCTTCTTAGAAAAACTCAAGCCGCATACTGACTTAAAAATTCTGCTGTCTCGTAATGAACCATAAACAAAAAGATTGGTTTTACCCTCATTCATATTTTGTATCTTTCCCCTCGAGTTCCCTATTTTTTGAGGATTTTAATGTGCCTTACGAATGCGTCGCCTCAGTTCGAACAGTTCTCTGAAAGCACGTAAAATAACCCGGAATTTCGCCCCCGTCTGCGCCCCGGCCGTTCGAGGATAATGATGGACGCCTATTTGGGTAATACGAAATCCCCTATTAGCGGCTCGTGCTAATATTTCCGCATCAATGAGTGCCCCGGTGCTGGACATCTCGATATGATTGAAAATCTCTCGTTTATACAGTTTGAAGGCACAATCGATATCCCGAAGTCTTAGACCGAACAGCAGGCAGACCAGCTTCGTCCAGCACCAGGCGTTGATTTTACGGATGATCGAGTCCCGGCGATTCAACCGATAACAGCTTACGATATCATACTGTTCCATGAGCGGCAGCAAGGGAGGCATTTCGTTGATATCGAACTGGCCGTCCCCGTCGGTGTAGAAGACAAATTTTTTGCTCGCTGTTTTGAAGCCGGACTGCAGCGCCGCTCCGTAGCCGAGATTCCGCGGATGATGTACGACTTTAACCCGGTTTTCTCGACCGGCGATGTCGTCCGCGATTGGACCCGTTCCGTCCGTGCTGCCGTCGTTGACGATGATGATTTCGAAATCAGCGTTCAGCTTTTCCAGAACCATGAGCGCGTTTTCAACCGTGCGGGCGACGTTCTGCTGCTCATTGTAACAGGGGAAAAAGACGCTGAGTGCGACCATCACCACCTCCGATTCTGGACCATCTCGATCATCTCATTAATGCATTTATTCTCCTCAACGGTATAAAATGCTTCGAGGTCCGTGTCGTCTTGTCTTCGGGCGAGGCTCCGCAGATTTAAGCAGGCCAGACGCGCCGCATCCACTCGGAGTCGGTGACCGTCTTGTTGGGCCCATTGATCCCGGTTTTTTATATATTCGTCGAAGAACGTCTTGCAAAATGTGTTGACTTCGGCGCTAAGTTCGGGAAAATGCATTCCGAATGCCAATATCTCCATCATGGGCGTCGATGACGGATGCATTTCAAAGGCTTTCATGGCAAAATCCAGCCCCTTCTTTCTCTCGGCCTTTTCCGGGTGATAGAGCAGGCAGATACGAGCACGAATCAGGTTGGCATGATATTCGTCGGGATAGATCGTGCTCCCATCAAATATGCCGTCGTACAGTTCTTTGCCGCGTTGCGTTCTTATGTCAACGTAAAGCCGTTGTTTTCTATTGTGGAAAACAAGACGCCAGTCGGGGTGATGTTCAAGTCCCCGAATCGCGTAATAGGATTGTTTCTTATCCGGATCATCAAATACCGCCGATGGCATCAGCACCACCCAGACGTTATACGCTCTAAGCTGCTCATCCATCCATTGACCGATTTTATTGTAATCGTCGGCCGTGAGTTCCTGATCTCTGGCCTGGCTTAATCCAAGGATCTGATACGTCACCTGACCTCCGGCCATAATGTGCGACCAGAGATCGAAGGCCTCCCGGTTATACGCCGCCTGTGCCCTGCCGTCCATGAAGAGCTGGAGGGGTGTTTTACCCGTTTCAGGATCAGGTTCCTGGCCCCAGGCGATAAAACCGCCCTCGGTCCAGTAATTGAACATTTTCCCCTGCAAATGGTTGTCTTTGATAAACTTCATGGCGTAGAACGGCTTGGCGTCGGAAGCCGTCATCCGCATAAAGACCGAACTGAACTTCGGATCGGCGTGCCAGGGATCCAGATACACGCGCTTGAATTTGAGACCCCAACCCACGCCGAGGAACAAGACGACGACGGCGCCGACCACGGATACGAACAGTTGTAAGCCGGCCGGCATGGGCGAAACGGCCAATTGTTTCCGAGCATGGAAATTTCGCGCCGCCGAAACTGCATGGACCATTTGCTCGACGAACATCGCAACAATCGGACAGGCGGCGACCCCCGCAATCGGGATGAACCGACGGGATCGAACCGCCATATAAATCGTCAATCCGGCAATCGCGATAATCGCCAAATCAATTTTCGGGAGCTGATACTCCTCCTGCGTGAGCGGCTCCTGTTTGCCCTTGACGGCTTCATTCATCATCTTCCTCAAATGAGGCAATCCGAGCCAGACAAAAACAGCCAGCAGGTTCATCATATAGAGCGTATGAAAAAGACTGGCGTAACTTAACGAGACGTTGCGTTCGTAAATGGGACGAAAGAGTCGCTTCAAAGGTAAGAACTGCGCCAAACGCCACGTCTTATCGGCGTCGAATGGATTGAAAATGACGGCGATAAGGATTAAGGAAATCACAGCCGACGACGCCACGAAAACGAGTGGAAAAGGCTCGTATTCGTCCTTGATTTTGGGGGATAGCATCGAAGCCACAATAGACAGGATAACATAGGCCGGTATAAGAACGAACGGATAGATATATCTGCCGCCGTTACCGACCAGGGAGCCCCCGCTCCAAACGGCCAGTAACGTCAACGGGATCGTCAGGAACACAAAATAAACGTTTTGATAGACACTCAACAGCAGGATGCCCGCGAAGAGGGTGCAGAACAGAAAACTGAGTGCATTCAGCCCGAGAAGTGAAAAGCTGACGAACGTTACCCAGCACACGAGTAAGCATGTGGCGACGCCGAATATCTTTGACAGAATCGTATAGACCTTTCTTTGCGCTTCGAGCTCATTTTTAGGCGCTTTGATCAGTCTCGGGATCATAAACCGGGAAAACAGCCATAGGGCACATAAGCCGATGCTCAAAATGAACAAGACTAAAAATGGGAATCCCGTGCCGACCTTATTCTCCCAGTGAAAGGCGCTCTTCCATTCGTGAATATCACGCCATCGCTCGGCATGTTTACTCAAACTGATCACAAAGGTATGTGTGAGGTTCGTCAGATGGAACGGATTGAACACAACCACCGCGATAAAGGTGACCAGACCCGCCGCGATGGTGTGTAAAAGTCCTCGAAATCCAATCGAGTGGAACGTTTTGGTCGAGAACACCGTTAAAAAATTGAGGCCCACAAACGGTGCGAGCATAATAAAGACATAAATATACCCGCCGTGAACGTTGCACCAGAAGACCGTTAAGGGAATGATCAACCATATATAGAGGATGTTTCGATATGAAGTCAGCACAAGGACGAGCATAAAAACAGCCACAAGGAAATTCGAAAATCCCGCCGGGCGGATATCGATATATGACCGACCGATGAACAGGGCGAAGCCGGCGAATATGGCGCAGAGGACCGGATTAACGCCAAGCAGTCGGCCGGTATAATAAACGCAAATCACGGTTAATATATAGAGGGTAAACTTCCAGTACACCAGTGCGTTGGATGAAAAACTCACACCGTCGGCATAAGAAGATTT
>JAFGTG010000083.1 GCA_016934255.1 Sedimentisphaerales bacterium | reverse complement strand
GGTATTGTAGCAAGATTTGTTTTATCTTGCAACGGCCATGTTTTCTGATTAGAATTTTCGCCGGAAACGAATTGAAAGGACATTAATGTTCAAAAAAGGTCAGAAATCTCCATTTGCGGGTTTTTGCGTTTGTCTGTTTTTAGCCGGCCTGGGGTACGCTGTCGAGTCGCCGGCGGGCTTGGAAGGCGTCTGGGACCCGGCAAGATACATCAGCGTGGATGAAATTAAGCCGGGGATGAAGGCCTATTGTCTGACGGAATACGGCCCGGCGGGGATCGAGAAATTCAATATGAAGGTTGTGGATGTCGTCCGGAATATCAATCCGAGTTCCGGACCCGGCAGCCGGGACGCAATCCTTATTGAAGGGACCGATAAACGCTTGAAGCACACCGGGCCGGTCGCCGGATGCAGCGGATCGCCGGTTTATATTGACGGGCGGTTAGCCGGGGCCCTCGCCTTTACGTGGACGTATGCGAAGGATCCGCTTTATGGGACGACGCCGATTGAGGAGATGCTTCGGATCGGTTTAGGCTCCGGGGCCGGACGGTCCGATATTAAGCCCAGAAATGTGGACCTGGCGATAGACTTTACGGAACCCATTGATCTTCAACAAATAAACAACCAACTTCAGAACCGACTGCTCGGGGCAAGTCGCGGCCACGAAGGGATGGCTCATTTGCCGTGTCCTTTGATTACGTCCGGTTTGCCAGCCGGGGCTTGCGAACAATTGAAAGCGTTTGTTGAGCCGTTAGGGCTGATGGTCGTAGCCGGGGGAGGAAACGGCGAGGGGATCGGTACGGATGAGGAGGTCCGGCTTGCGCCGGGGGCCTGCCTGGCGGTTCCGTTGGTTTCGGGGGATATTTCTCTGGCGACGTATGGAACCGTTACCGATGTTGTCGGCGATAAAGTTTTCGGCTTTGGGCATTACCTGCTGGGCTACGGGCAGCTTGATTTGCCGATGGCGACGGGGAAGGTTCACACCGTCGTCTCCAATCTCGCGAGCTCCTTCAAGTTAGCCAGCGTTTTGAAGACGGTGGGGGCCTTGACAGACGACGAGGCGACTGGGATTGTCGGCCGGGTTGGGGCCGAGGCGAAAACAATACCGTTGACGATCCGCATCGACCGGTATAACGACACACAGGAGCGTTTTTACAAATGCCGGATTGTGAACAATCGACTGCTCACGCCGCTTTATCTTCGGGTGGCGGTTGCCGGGGCGGCGTTTCAACTCGGGGATTTTCCCCAGGAACATACCGTCGAGTATAAAGTCGCCGTCGGTCTCAAAGGCGGCGAGTCGGTCAATTTTGAGAATGTATCGACGGAGATGGGTCTGAATGAAGTGATTCTCGAAAGTTACAGCGTGGTCGGGCTGCTTCTGAATAATCCCTATGAGATCGCCGACATTGAATCGATCGCGTTCGATATTCGCATTGTGCCGAAGAGCCGTGTTTCCCATATATGGTCTCTCGAAATGTCCGATGCGAAGGTCAGGGCCGGCGATTGTGTCGAGGTCGGAGTCGTCGTTGAGTCGGTTTTGGCGTCGAAGAAGAAATATCATTGCAAACTGGACATCCCCGATAATCTGTCGCCCGGGAAATACGAATTGACCGTGTGCGGCCCGCGCGATTACGAGCGATTTCTTATCAAAATGGCGCCGCACAAGTTCATCGCTCAAAGCTACCCCGATTTGATTCGCGCATTGAATAATTCTTTGCAGATCGACAGAGGCAAATTGTATTTTCTTTTGACGTTGCCTCCTCGGGGCGTGATCGTCGAAAACGCCGAATTGCCTCATCTGCCGGCAACCAAGACGTTGATACTACAGGATTCGAAAAGAGCGTTGAGCGTTTTACCCTACTCGCACTGGCTCGAACGCAACCTGGATATTGACACCGTCGTAATCGATAAAAATGTTTTGCCTATCGTTGTTGAAAGGTAAGTTAATAATCTGTCAGCTTTGATTTAAAAGGTTGTCATTCCGCACTTGGTGCGGAATCCGGAGTATCGACGCTTATGGATTCCCGCTTTCGCGGGAATGACAAGTCCTATAATCAATCATGGCAGCGAGTGTGTGTTACTTGTTTTCAGGGAGTCGTAATGAGAAAAAAGCTCGTTTTTAATTTCACGTGGATGGCCGTCGCAATGTTTTGTTTGGCGTTCAGCTCGGTATGCCCGGCGGTAACGAGTAAGGTCGTCCGTCATGACAACAGCGCCGAATTACTCAAGGGCCGGTCCGAGAAGGTGATCATCGGGTCCCGCGGAACGATTCAGCTCGGGCGTGCGGGCGAGACGCTGGTTGACCAATTCCAGGGCTTCAGGGATGTCTGGTCCATCAACAGCCTCGTTATCAGCGGTGGAACCGTTTACTTCGGGACAAGTCCGAACGGTGCGATTTATAAGTACAACGTCAGCGGTTTGAAAAGGATTTATCCGTCGCAGACGAACCCGGCCGGACCGAAACAGGTGAACGGTGACATCGTCGAAGCCGAGGAGCACCTGTCGAACGAGCATATCTTCGCCCTGGCCCTGGATGTCGCCGGACGGTTGTTGGCCGGTATCAGCGGGGGGACGGGTAAACTCTGTCGGTTTGAGGGCGACAGAATGGAGGTGATCTTTGAACCGCCCGATTCCAACTATATCTTCGCGATTGCGGTGGATGCCGGGGGCAATATTTATTTGGGGACCGGGCCGGAAGGAAAGATCTATAAGCTCGATGCGCTCGGCAGAAAGGCCGAGCTTCTTTATGATAGTCCCGACACGAGCATCCTTTCACTTGCCGTTGGGCAGGATAGCTGGATTTACGCGGGCAGTGACACTCGCGGATTGGTGTATAAGATTAATTCACGCACGAAAACGGCGACGGTTCTTTATGATAGTGACGAGCCGGAAATCACGGCGCTGCTGTCGGTCATGAATTCCGGATCGGAGACAAGTTTGTACGCGGCGGCGACCTCGGCTCAGGTGGTCCAAACCCAGGCGAAGTTTGCCGCATCGACGTTCAATCAGCCGTCGCCTGGCCGGCCTGAGGCTGAAGAGGAGGGAGAAGAAAGTTCGAACAGCGACACAGGTGGTCAAAGACTGGAAATTGCCAATACGGAAGTGCCCGATCAGGCGAAACCGCCCAAGTCGGCAGGCCCGATACCCAAAGGTACAAAACCGGGGCAAGCCAGCCATGTTTACAAAATCACTCAAGATGGATTTGTGACGGAGGTTTTCGAAGAGGCGGCGGTTTTCTTCTGCCTGGCGGAGCGGGAGGGGACATTGCTTCTCGGGACCGGCAACAACGCCGAGCTTTTTACCGTCGATCCGGTTTCGGAGCAACAGGCGGTTATCTTCGAGGATGAGCAGGCGGCTCAGATTACGGCGGTTAGCATGGGTGGTGAAGACTTGTATTTAGGTACGGCCAACCCGGCCAAGCTCGTCAAGCTCGGCTCCGGTTTCGCCTCGGAGGGGACATACACGTCCGATTTGATTGACGCCGGTCAACCGGCGAATTGGGGTAAATTACAGCTCGATGCCGATATTCCGCGAGAATGCAGGGTTTTGGTTTCCGCGCGTAGCGGTAATGTGAAGGACGTCAACGATCCGTCTTTTTCGCCGTGGTCCGAGCCGGTGGAGATAACCGAACCGGTCCAGTTGTCCTGTCCGCTGGGCCGATTTTGTCAGTACAAGCTTGTGTTGCAAAGCCGACACGGTCAGGGCAGCCCGGTCATCAGGGAAATCGCTGTGGCCAGCACGGTCCCCAATCTGGCGCCGAGGATTGCATCTGTTTCTGTGGTTCGATCACAGGGAGCGGGCAAAGAAGGCGTGTTTAAAATCAGCTACACCGCGAAAGACGACAACAATGACGAGCTCACGTATAAGATCGACTTTCGGAAGGTGGGACGGATGAATTGGATTGAGCTCAAGGACGAAATCGGCGCGAACGCTTACGAGTGGGACGGCAAGACCGTCGAGGACGGTCGGTACGAAATCAGGGTCACCGCGGACGATGCCGGGAGCAATACGGCCTCGACGGCCCTGACGGGCAGCCGGATCAGTGAGCCGGTCGTCGTGGATAATACGGGACCGGTGGTTTACGATATGAAAATAACGGCGAATTCTGAAGGGGCGCGCCAGTACAGGGTTTTTAGCGTCAAAGCCACCGATGAGCTGAGTGCGATTGGTAAGCTGGACTATACGATCGATAGTCATGCCAAGTGGGTGAGCACCGTACCGGACGACTTGGTCTATGATACGACCCACGAAGCCTTCACGATCACGGTGGATGTGAAAGAAAAATTGCCGGCGGGCGAACATATCCTAACGATCAAAGTCACCGATGCGGTCGGCAATACGACGTATAAAACCTTCGAGATCAATACGGACTAAGGAGCTCTAACAAAACCAGGGTTTTATGGTTTTGCCATTCTGAGCGCAGCGAAGAATCTCATTTTTCTTCGGCTTAATTGAGACCCTTCGCTGCGCTCAGGGTGACAGGTTTTGATAGAGTGCCAAAAGAAGATCAGGATAACAGGTTATCAGGAAATCAGGTTGGTGATGGTTCACTCTGGTGTCCTATTACCCTGATATCGATTTCTATTTGAAAAGTTCCCGGTGAGGCCAGCCGTATTTCTCGTGGCCTTGCTCTGCTTCGCTCCGGGTTCCGTCAGGGGCCAGTCCCGAACGTACTTCCCGGGAGGAGCCATCCACGAAAACGGCATTGACCGTTCCGGTGTCGAGATCGCCGCTCATCGGACTGTGAAACGTGCCGAACCAGTCGCGACCGTCGGGACATAGCGCATTGTCGTTAAGCACATTGGAATTACCGGGCCTTATCCACATGTTTTCGGCGGCGAAGAAAAAGACGTCCGAGTTGGTTCGCGTAATTTCTGAGCGTTTATACACTCCGCCGCGTCCCGTGGAATCTACCGCACAATAACCGCTTGAATCTCCCGATTTGGCGCCTAACCAGGCGTTCATGCTGTAACTATATTGCGGAATCACGGGTATAGAGGGATCGTGGCTCGGATGCCTTGTGCCCTCGGATTTGGCGAGGACTTTAAACGATGGGCATAAGTTGACACCCACCTCGGGCATGTAGGACCATAAAGGCCCATCCGGGGGGTATCGCGGGTCGTGCCATCGACAGTAACGCTCGTATCCGCCCACCGGATGCTCGTTGATAACCAGCGACCTCCAGGCGGACGGATAGCGATCATCGTGGTCATCCAGGTACATCATCTGGACGACGCCGTATGTCTTCAGATTGGATCGGCACGCCATTTCTCTGGCCTGTTCTTTGACGCGCTGCAAGGCCGGCATGAGAATGGCCAGCAGGATGGCGATAATCGCAATCACCACCAACAGCTCGATCAGCGTAAAACCACTCTTCTTATTCATATCCATGCTCCTTCGTAAATAAACGTTGTATGATAACATCTCGATTAATGGCAAGCCCGTGTTTTTTTGTATGACGGATTATTCGCCTAATAATTTACTCACGGACAATACGAACCCGTGTAGTCCAAAGCCGGAACGAACATCATCGTTCAACATCCGATTTTTGTTGGTTCGGATGTTTATTTATGCATCGCTTCTTTGCCCCACATCGCGACGGCCGCCCATTGAATATCAGGATTACCGGCCTGAGTCTCAGAGAATGCCGTTGGGGGGACTCGTTTGCCGAATTCGATGGTGCGTGGGTCTTCCCATTTGTGGTATTCGCTGTGACCGTCGGCAAAGGAGAAGGTTGAGCCGTCACCATGCCGTATCGGCGGCGGATCCCACCACATCTCTTGGGTTACATAAACCGTCCAGCCGCCCAGAGCCGAAGTGATGGTGCCGCCGTCGTCCAAATAGACAATCCTGTAGGCGGGATTCGGGATATCCATCCTCTTTTTGATCATCTTGGCGTTCATGTCCGGCCAGTCTTTGCAGTTCATCGAATCGGCCACCGAATAGGTTCGATAGATGGATTCCCGCTCACCTGAGCGGATGATATCATTCACGGTAGGGCATTTGTAAGGTCTTAAGTCCTTGACATAGGGCCATAGTGCCCCATCTTTAATCGCATCGATTTTCTGACGATCGGTCATCCCCGATCGCCAATCGGCGAGAACCCAGGGCGTCTCATTCGAATGGATACTGTATTCGCCCGTGTCTCCATTGACGAGGTTATCGTCGTTTTGGTCGGCGTACATCATCCATGCGAGGGTTAATTGTCTGAGATTGTTCAGGCAGGTGGCTCGTTTACCCTGCTCTTTCACACGACTCATAGCCGGCATGAGGATCGCTAATAAAATGGCGATGATAGCGATGACGACCAGGAGTTCTATGAGTGTAAACGCTTTTCTTTTACACATGTCCACCCCTTTCTCGAATTTTTACTGACTTACAGGTTCTTTTCGAGAATACGCGTCAAAAAGAAAAGTCGCCCGACTATACAAAACGTCCTCGGTATCCTTGCGATTTTTCTTTTTAATAATCCTGGAACGGTCTAATCCAGTCGGGCCAATCGGTGGCCTGAACGCCACCCGCCATGGTATAAGGACCTGATATGTCAAATTTCTTATGCCATTTCAATGTCCATAGCTCTTTCAGACCCACTTTCCGAGCGGAAAAGTCCATGAAAGAACACCCGACAAACCCCGCGTGGCGATTGATGCAACAGCGTCCCATGTTGTTGCTGGACCAGGCGGCGTATTCGTATTCCGCCGGAAGCTGGTTTTCCAGCGGCCAAAGGTCAAAACGCAGAGCATCGATGAATAATGGTGCGTTGGATGCCCCGCTCGAATCCGGTGTTCTCCATCCGCTGCTGGCCGGCACACCGCCTTCGAATGAACCATCCACAGGGATCGTCAGGCAGTAGCCGTTAATGCTATAGCTGCCCGCAGCGCCTTCCGGAGGCGCCGTACGTCCCCCATGGGTACCCGTAAAGATGCCCCAGGCGTTATAAATATTGAACGTGTCCGTTGTGATGCCGTCTTCGTCGGTAATCGGTTTTTTGGCGGTGGGGCAGAACCAGGTCTTGTTTCGCTTCCAGCTTAAGAGGTTATCCGGCAGTTGCCAGGGCCACCAATAGCCAGTCGAATCGTAGCCGGACCAGAATTTACCGTCGTTATCGTCGCAATACATCTTAGCGACGAAGTTCCATTGTCTGAGATTCGCCAGACATCCGGTTGTTCTGGCCTGTTCCTTGACTCGGGCCAGGGCCGGCATCAAAATAGCCATTAAAATGGCGATAATGGCGATAACGACCAATAATTCAATCAAAGTGAATGCTTTGTGTTTACACATACCTATACCCTTCCACTTTTAATTAAACATACATTTATCTTTTTTTGGGGAGGATGCGCCTCACCGTCCTTCTGTTCTTGAAACTCTACTTTTTTGCGTCACAGAAACCCGATAATAATGATTATACACGATGTCGAAATTTCTTTCAACCCTTAAAATCTGCAATTTGTTGCATATTTCGTGATGGCGACATAATCAGCCGGGGTGAGTTGTTCGGGGCGTTTTGTCGGGTCGATCCGGCATTTATCGAAGATTTGGGGCCAATCAGTGATATGTCCGAGTTTTTCACGGGCCAGTTTGCTGCTGGCCGAAAGTGTTTTTCGGCGATGGCCCATGAAAAGGTGAACAATTTCGCTAAAAAGCGCCATATTTGCAATTTGCTCGGCTTTTTCCCGGCTATGAACAAACCGAACCATTGCGGAATCGACTTGTGGACGGGGCCAGAAAACCGCCGGTTTGAGGATTCGTATGGTTTCCACGTCGCCGGTTGCCCCCAGAAAGATGCTCAATGTACCATAGTGGTCGCAAGCCGGCGGAGCGGTCATTCGCTCGGCCACTTCTTTTTGGATAGTGACCACCATACCGTCTGCAATAATCTGACCTGTCACAAGATTCATCATGACCGGTGAAGCGACATGGTACGGGAGATTGGCAACCAACAAGATCCGGCCGGAAAAGTTCTCACGGGCAGCCGACAACGCCTCGGTAACCGTTGGGCGGATGGTATGCTTGTTTTCGAGTATGTCGGTGTTGATAAGGTCGATGTTCTCGGTCTTTATAAGTTGTTTTTCGGTTATGTCGAACAGGTTTCGGTCAAGCTCAACGGCGATCACACGACCGGCTTTTTCCGCCAGGGCTTCCGTTAATGAGCCGGTCCCGCAGCCGACCTCGAGCACGATATCATCCTTTTGGATATCTGCCGAATCGACCAGCAGACGCATCAAATTCAGATCGATGAGAAAATGCTGGCCGAGGTGTCCGTTCGGTTGAATACCCGCCGATGAGAGCAACTGTCGGATTTGTTGTTTTGTCTGCATCCTTGTAAACTCAGAATTTAGAATTCAGAATGTAGAATTGTCGGGCGGAACGCGATTTTTTAACGATTGTAGTAAGAATAGCGACCAATTCATTTGATTCGTTTGCTAACGGTCTTAATCTCTCAGATGGTATTATCTTTGTCGTCATTAACAGACGAAGCCAGAAGTATGTCTCTCTCGCTTCTTTAAGGGCGATGTTGCATTTGGAAATAAAATCTGCTCTGCTTTGTCCGGCTGATGCCTCTTCTAAGTTCGCTCCAATAGATGTTCCCGAGCGCAAGACCTGTCTTCCTAAAATTTCACCGCCGTCTTTTTTATTAGCTAAAGATTGATATAGCTTCACTATTCTGCAAGCAAAAGAAAAACTACGCTCCTGGATGTCTTTTTCTTTAGACTTTTCCTGAGGTTCTTTCTTGTTCATGGTCTCTTCCTTAAGAATTAAATAAATTTAATTCTTAATTCTCAATTCGACATTCTAAACTCTTTTTCGTTTTCGCCATGTGTATCGCCGTGAGGAGGGCCGATTTCATACTGGCCGGGTTGGCGAGGTTCCGGCCGGCGATGTCGAACGCGGTGCCGTGAGCCGGTGACGTTCGGATGATCGGTATGCCGATTGTGATATTGACGGCGTGTTCGAAATCGACCATTTTCACCGGGATCATCCCCTGGTCGTGATACATGGCGACGACCCCGTCGAATTCGCCGTGGACGGCCCGCAGGAAGAGAGTATCGGCGCTGAACGGCCCCAAAGCATTGATGCCCTGTTCTCTGGCCAGCATAATCGTAGGAGTTATGATACGCTTCTCTTCGTCGCCAAATTGCCCGTCCTCGCTGGCATGCGGATTCAGAGCGGCCACACCGATCTTGGGATTCTCGATACCAAAAAAGTTTTTCAAAGCGTCATTGAGCAGATCGATGGGTTCGAAAACACAGCCAATTGTGAATTTGTGCCGGACCTCGAATAACGCCTCGTGAATGGTCGCCAGCGCTATTTTCAGCGGCCCGGCGGTGAACATCATCGCCTTCCGCGGCGATTTGCACCGGGCGGCAAACATCTCGGTATGTCCCGGCCATTGCCCGTCGGCCAGGTTCCAGCTTTTTTTACTGATCGGCGCTGTAACGACGGCATCGATAATCCCGTCTCGGGCGGCGTCAATCGCGTCCAAACAGAACCGGATCGACGCTTCACCGGCTAATTTGCTCGGTTTCGTGACCCACGGCGGCACGGAATACTCGTCATAATCGGCGACGACGACTTTATAGGGATAGTCCCGACTGATCTTCTCATGCTGATGCCGGCCCCAGAACGGCTCGATCTCAGCGGCGTCGGCCACGTAGCAAAGCTGCTCATTCATACCGAAAATGATAAACTTTGCCGCCTTTCGAATCGCCGGATCGGCCAGTGCTTTAACGATGATCTCCGGTCCGATGCCCGCGGCGTCGCCCATCGTGATGCCGATGACCATCTGTTCAGCGATTGAATTGTGGCCGTTCATTCTCATATTAACGATTCATCCACAGCGTTTATTTACGCTTATTGAAATTGGGTGGTAACCTCATCCCGAAGGGATGGGGACGGTTGCTGAAAAAGCCATCCCCAAGCTTCACTTCCCCTTGGGGACGCCTTACGGTGGAGGCTGCCACCCTCTTTATTTATTTAGCAATTATAACACGTAAGTGTTATACGACGCGGTTAAAATCCGAGTTCTCTTAGTCTTTCGGCTGTCAAGGACTGCTTCTTTGGTAAAATCTCCTCGAGCTGTCTTTTTACACTTTTAACGATGATGTCGATCTCGATATTTACAGAATCGCCGATATTAGCCTTATTAAACGTGGTTCTCTTGAGCGTCTCCGGGATAATAGCCACGCTAAAGCCGGTGTTGTCCAGATGTGCGATCGTTAAAGAAATCCCGTCCACGGCCACGGAACCTTTCTTGACCATCCCTTCCAGTAATTCAGGCCCGGCGGCGAACGTCCAATGGGTGAAGCCATTCTGCTTCTCAATGGCCTTGATCGTGGCTGTACCGTCCACGTGGCCCAGGACAAAGTGTCCGCCGAACCGGTCGCTGGGTTTCATCGCCCGTTCGATATTCACCACGGATGAAGTTGTCAGGTGGCCGAGAGTCGATTTTTCCAGCGTTTCAGGGCTGATATCGAAGCGTGCGAGAGAACCTTCGAGCCGGGCAATCGTCAAACAAGCCCCGTTTATCGCAATGCTGTCGCCGAGCTTGCACTCGTTGGCCATTTTGCCTAAATCAATCGTAAGGGACGATCCTCCGGTCCCGGCTTGCCGCGAAACCGATCTGACGGAACACATTGTCTCTACGAGCCCTGTGAACATTGTCGTTGACTATTAGCTATTGACTCTTTACTATTGGAATCGGACGTCAAAGTTACAATCGATTATAAATAGTCCATTGTCAATAATCAATTGTCTAAAGGTTGGTTTCATTATGAATACCTTTTGGCTCAAGATTGCGTTGGTTTTTGTTTTTATCCTGGGCGGGATCGTTTTCGTCAGCGTTTTTTTCTCCGGATCGCCGGAACCGGAAAAACCTCAAAAAACGTTTTACGACCAGGCCGAGGAAGATAAGGAGAATTTTTTAGCCAAACCGGAAGCCCTGGACACACAAGAGCCGCCGACGGCTACAACGCCGGGACAAACGCCGGCGAAAACGGAAAGTGTCCAGTCGGCCCCTCCGGCTCCCAAGCCAGCCGAGCCCCCCCAGCCGACGGTTCTTTACTTCAAACCTCTGGATGAGATCGATAACATAGAAGCGGAGAGATTGTTGAGTGTCGCGGTACCGGGCCGGAGTATCAGCCGATTGCCGATGACCGGTTCCAAACTGATGGTGGATAACTGTCGGCAGATCATTCGCCGATGGCCGGATAGCTATTTTGCCTATCAGGCCAAGCGTATGCTGGCGGATTTACCGGAACGAGATCAGACACGCTATAGTATCACGAAGGAAGAGATGGATGTGAGCCGGTTTGCCGAATCCAGGCCCGGAACGCAGCCTTTTAAATTTGAGGAGACGCGTTGATTTGTAAAGGAAGACATGGATGAGCACAACGGCATCGATTGTGAATATCCCCGTGATTTCGATCACGGCTGATTGTTTGCCGGAGGCGTGGGAGAAAGCCGTTCTGGCGGTTTGGGACGAGGGTTTGGAAATCAAGACCGAATACGATAAACCCAAGGATCCGCCGAGTAAAGATGCCACTGTTGTGATCGAGGTGAACGATCCGTTTTGCGAGCCTCGAATTCACAAGAATTTTCCCGGCGGGCCGGAGGAGCTGGAGTCGTATCGGCAGGAAGTTGTTAGCGGGATTCACGATCATTGGATCGACCCGGCGGCGGGCAAGTGGACTTATACCTATCACGAGCGGCTTTTCTCGTACTGTCCGGTCGAGAATATCCGCGATGCCGAGTCACCGAAGCCGTTCCGTGCGGTCGATCAGATTCAATATATTATCGACTACCTATCCCAAGCCGGGCATAGCCGGCGCGCCCAGGCGATTACCTGGATGCCCACGGCTGACCCCGCCACGGATGATCCGCCGTGCCTTCAGCGCATTTGGTGTCGCCTGCTGGAAAACGGTTCGGACGAATTGACGCTGAATATGAATACGCACTGGCGCAGCAGGGACCTTTACAAAGCGTGGTTTATGAACGTTTATGCCCTGACCGATCTTCAGCGGATGATCGCCGAAGCGATTGCCGCTAAGAGAGGCGAGCCGGTCAAGGTAGGTCGATACGTTGATATCAGCGATTCATTGCACATCTACGGCAGCTATTTTAACGAGGTGGCCCCGGAGATTGAGAAGATGCGACGCAGCCCCTTTTCGGAACGGTCATGGCAAAGCACTCATCCGGCCTTTGAAATGATGACGACCGAGGCGCGGGAAAAGCTGGCTCAGGATCCGGATTGGTACGCAAAAGCAAAAGGGTAAACAGACGTAAAACACAAAACGAAATACGCGAAACGAAAGGCATAAAATGGCAATAGTGGTTAATGGTGAAAAGATCGAAGAATCAGCGATCAAGCAGGAGGTTGAGCGTTTAAGGCCGGACTACGAGCGGGTATTTGCCGACCAGGACCCGAAGGAACGCGAGAGTCAGTTGCTGGATTGGTCCAAAGAAAACGTGATCGAACGGGTTTTAATCAATCAGGAAGCCCAAACCAATGGTCAGGCTATACCTCCCGACCAAATCGAGTCGGCTCTGGCGAAACTCAAAGAACAATATACCGATGAGAAGCAGCTTTATAAAGATTTTGGCACCGAGGACGATGAAAAGATAAAAATGGAGATAGAAAAACAAATGAGGGTCGAGCAGACGCTGGATCAAATCTCTAAAGACGTGCCAAAGCCTTCGAAAGCGGCCATTCAGAAATACTACGAGGAGAATAAAGAGCAGTATAAATCGGGCGAACGGGTTCGAGTGGCTCATATTGTCAAGTACGTCAACTGGCAGACGGATGAAGAAACGGCGTATCGTGAGATCAGTGCGGCGCACGATGAATTGAAGAACGGTGTCCCTTTCGAGGCGGTTGTGGATAAATATACCGATTGTGCCGATAGCGGCGGCGACCTGGGCTTTGTCTCCCGGGGCCAGATGGTCGAGGAATTCGAGGACGTCGTGTTCAATCTGGGCCAAGGGCAGATCAGCGATGTCTTTCGCAGCCGGTTCGGTTTTCACGTCGCGAAAGTCTATGCGAGAGAGGCGGCGATGATACCGAGTCTCGAAGAGGTCAAGGCGCAGATCGTGGAGGATCTCGAAAGCCAGACGCGGTCCGAAGCGATTGACGCTTTCATCGACAAACTGAGAAGCAAAGCTAAAATTGAAGAAGTATAGTTTGGTGTAAAATAAGGATATCAGGGTATCAGAGTATCAGGGTGCAGGTTGTCAGGATATCGGGGTATCAGGGAGAGCCGACACGCCGGTTTTGTACCCGGACCGTCCTGATTTCCTGATAACCTGATATTCACTGCCTGATTCACTGATCGCCTGATAACCTCATAGCGATTCCGATTTTTCCAATAATACATCGTTTATTTATTTCATGATTTTTTGCTCAAATGCTGGATATGTACAAGCTTTATCGGGCCGGCGTAAAAAAGACGAAAAAGATCGGATTTCGATTTGGCATGTATCGGTTTGTGTATTACACTTTAAGTGTAGCACATAGGAAAAAGCAAAAAATCAGAGAGATTCAAAGGGATGAGAAACGATGCTTTCGCCGGAGGTGAGAGTTTTGTACCAGACCTGAGGGGGGGTTGTATAAGTTTCTTTCCGAGTTGGCCTCTGCGTTCTCCACGCAGAGGCTTTTTTTATCATTCCATTGAGTTTCAATACACGAATTCCTTATTTTGGAAGAAACAACAAATTTTTTGTTGACGCTCTATATACGGTAGTTACAATCAGTAAGGTGTACTATATGTGGAGTTGATGGGCTTTAAGAAGCTTGTCCTTAGTGAACGGATGAACGCCTCATGAAGGGGGGCAAATAAGCTTGACAGGATGTGATGACAGTGACGGTAATTAAGGCCTCGACTCTGAAATGTATCTCGAAGATAGCGCGCAATAGAGGATGCGAGATACAAGATGAAGTGTCCTTTTTGTAAGGAAGATCGTGACAAGGTGCTTGATTCGCGATCAAGCGACGGCGGTCGAGTGATTCGACGCCGTCGGCAGTGTTTGGAATGCAGGAAGCGCTTCACGACATACGAAAAAATCGGTGAGAGCTTTAAACTCTATGTCGTGAAGAAAGACAACTCCCGCGTTCCGTATGATAGGGGTAAGATCGTCGAAGGTTTGCGGAAAGCCTGTTATAAACGGCCTGTATCGGCCGAGCAGATTCAGCGGATCGCCGACAAGGTTGAGGAGATGATTTTTCAGAGCTTTGACAAGGAGGTTTCATCGGCGTTTATCGGCGATAGCGTGATGAAGCGGCTCCGCCGGATCGACAAGGTTGCGTATATTCGTTTTGCCAGTGTCTATCGCGATTTCAGGGATGCCGGCGAGTTGATTCAAGAGGTCAGTGAAGCGATTGCCGACACGGAGCCGCCCGCTCAGTTAATGCTCTTCGAGGAGTAGCCGGGTTTTAGTATCCGGCATGGGACGTTGAGACGGACGGCAAGGTGGGGATGTATGATGAGTTCGCAAGGAGGCGAAGGACGTTCATGCAAGCACAACTCAAAGTCGTAAAAGCCGACGGCACGGTTGAGCAATATCTGCACACGAAGGTCGTGGGCACGATTAATAATGCTCTCGGTGAGGTCGATTTAGCGGATATCGATCTCGCGGAACAGTTTGCAGAGGTAGTCACTTACTTTTTGTACCACGAGCAGGGCCGACGTCGCGTGAATAGTAGCGAGATCTTTTCAATGATTCAGGTCGTCCTGGCGTCCACGGGTTTTGAGGCCGCCGCGACGGCTTTGAGCGAGTATCATTACGGGCGCAGGTTAAAACGTTTCCGAACCGAAGTTATCTTTGTGGACCTTCAGAATCTGGACGATGCTGAATTTTTCGTCGGGACCGAGGAGACCGGCGTTCGATGTCCGTGGGATAAGTCCCGGATCGCCGAGGATTTAATCACCGAGCAACGTATGGATCGGCAAACGGCGCGAATGATCGCCGCAATGGTGGAGGAAAAGGTTTTCGGTATGGGGATGACGCGGATTCCGTCCAGTGTGGTCAAGCAGCTTGTTCTTGGAGACACCGCCGCCGTTCTTCGAGCCCGCGAGCAGTTACTCACGGTTTAAGCATGGCAATGGACTCATTGCTAAGCTACCATTTCTTCGATGAATCCCACGGCTTTTGATACGCCGTCTTCTTGTCGAATTTGCTCTCCAATTAAGTTAGCCTTTTCATGGGCTTTCTGCGATTCCAGTACGCAATGGATTCGTTTCGCCAATTTATCGCTTGTTGCGTGTGTGTACCAGATTGGCTTGCCGGCGATATCAAGACGATGCAATGTCATACCCCAGAAATATTGCTCGTCGATAAAAGGAACGACAATCGATGGGCAGCCGGAGCGTGCTGCGGAGTGGGTCGTGCCGCTGCCACCGTGATGCACAACGGCGGAGCAATGTGGAAAGATTTGATGGTGCGGCGTTCGACCGATGAAGTAAATTCGGTTGGTTTCATCCCGGTGATTTTCAGGATAGTTATCAGAGCATGTTTGGACCAGCGCCCTGCACTCGGATTTCTGCGCCGCGGCGATCAGCAATTGTGTATTCTTGTCCGGTTCGAATGCCTGAGCCGTACCAAGCGTCAGATAGACGGGCGGCTCGCCTTCGTCGAGAAAATCTCTCAATGGATCGGGCATGGTCCAGGATTCGGCTTCATCGGGTATTGCAAAGAATCCGCAAATCCGGAATTGTGCCCCCCAGTCCGGCTGTTGAGGACAGAGGACGGAACTGACACCGAGAAGGTTCAGCGTTTCGCTCTGCCAGGTATCTGAAAGAACATGTCTAAACGGCGGCAATCCCTTATCCATCCAAAAGCGTTGAATATCTTTCTTTAAGGCGAGATCAAGAACACTCCGCACAAGTTCCCATCCCAATCGATTGAACCATCGACCAAGGTTCGGAAGACCTGGAGGTGCCGCAAAGATCGTGGGCACAAAACCGGGGTATAGAATCACCGTGGCCAGGGGAGTGTCCGTCTTAAGAGCCGCCGCTTTCATCGGGTGGGCGAGGAAATGGCTGATGAGAATGTCGCTGTCCCTGCAGAGCGACAGGGAGGTATTATACATTTGCTCCTGATAGGGATAATACAATTCCCGCATGACGAGTTTCAGGAAATCAATATTCTTTTTTCCTTTGATCTTCTTGACGATTTCGATGGGATCAAAATCGGTCTGCTCGGGGACTTTAATATATCGAACAGCCAGTGCCTCACATAGCGGACCGTAATCTTTGTTATCAACACTGGTTACGGCGATGGTCGCATCATGTCCAGCCGCTTTCAGACCACCGGCGAGCGCGATAAATGGGCGGATATCCCCGTCGGAACCCCACGTTTGAATGGTGATATGCATCGCGTAGTCCTATAACAACCTGCATATCCATCGTTTAGATTGGCTCTACGCCGGATAGCCTACGGTCTGGGAAAACAGAACGCTTTGTTCGGGGCGCAGCTTGAATTCTTTCGCCGTATTCTGCTTATCGCAATTGTGAAAGTGGGCGGCCAAGCCTTGCGATGCGGCGAACAAGTAAACATTTGAGGCGATAAGTCCAGTAGCGACATAGTAATACGACTTTTGGACTTCCGGATTCCCGATATTACGGTCGGGTTGCCCAGGCCCCTCATCGTATCGGGTACGGTCCACGACATAGAAGATATTCACCGGCGCTTTGGCCGCCGAGCGTCTGCCGGATCTCCGCCGAAAATCCCCGGTCACAACGGGCTTCAAGCAGTGTGGAACCGCCTCGTAGAGATAGACGCCTTCCGGCAGGGCGACATAGAGGTCGATTTCCTGCGAGTTACTGGCCGAGGCGGCTGTTCGTCCCGGCTTTCCGAATGAAGCTTTCTCTCGATTCACACCAAAAGCGGCCCAGAGAAGATTGGATAGCACTTGGGGCGGAAGTTGCTTCTCGCTGATGTCGCGCGTCGTTTTCCTTTCCTGCAAGGCGGCCAAGACGGATTTACCGCCGTCCTTTTGGGGTTTGACAAGTGTGATCGGTTGCAAATCCTGGGCGGAAGTGGATGTTGTGCCGGCCATTACGGCCAACGCCGGAACCGTTTTTAAGAACGTTCTGCGATTCATCTGATGCTCCTTTCTCCGGTTTCACGAGATAGAGTCCAATAATGTCTTCGTTCGTTCGAAAATATCTCCGCTTGGTTCATCCGGTGCAATATCGAGCCAGTTGACATGATTAAATGTTTTGAACCAGGTTCGTTGGCCTTTGGCTAAGCGTCGGGTGTTGATCTTGATCCTTTCAATGGCGTCTTTCAAATCCATCCGGCCGCTTAGGTGCTCGATGATCTCGGCGTAGCCGATCGCACAACGGGCTTGTTGGCTCAAAGGTTTTTCTTCATTGAGAAGGGCTTTGACCTCATCGATGAGCCCGGCTTCGATCATTCTTTTGACCCTTTGATTGATCCGGCTGCTGGCGTCGCTCTTTTCTCTCCGTAAGCCGATGATCGTCCAGGCGTGTTTGGCTTGCCGCGTCTCCCATTGCTTCTGGAAGCTCGATATAGGTTTGCCCGTAATGGCATACACTTCCAATGCGCGAATGATGCGGCGCGCATCATTGGGATTAATCCGGTCGGCGGCGACGGGATCGATACTCGTCAGTTCGCGATGAAGCTCCGCCAGACCTTCCGTTTCCGCCCGCGCCCGAAGCTCGGCGCGTATCCGCTCGTCGCTTCCGGCTTCTTCGAAAAGCCCGTACAGCAAGGTCTTGATGTACAGAGCGGTCCCGCCGACGGCGATGATTTTTTTGTTCCGGCTTTTGATTTGCTCGATAGCTTCCGACACCGCGTCGAGGAAGACGCCGACGCTAAATGAATCGCTCGGCTCGACGACGTCAATTAAATGATATGGGACGTGCTGACGGGCCTCTTTAGGCGGTTTGGCGGTGCCGATATTCATCCGGCGATAGACTTTCATCGAGTCGATGCTGAGGATTTCCGCATCGAGGTGCTTTGCCAGATCGAAGGCTAATCGCCCTTTACCGGATGCCGTTACGCCGAGAATCAGAATCATTTTACACTTTACTGTTTGTCGTTTGTTGCTTACTATGGCCCAAGTATCGGCAATT
>JAFGTG010000082.1 GCA_016934255.1 Sedimentisphaerales bacterium | reverse complement strand
CTGGCCACCGCGGCCATGGAATTCAACAACCATTCCAACGTCGATGGAAACACAAACGTGCCGAGCCGCCAGCCTCCCGCTCCGCACCACTTGGACAGGCCCGAACTAATCACCGTTCGTTCGGGATAGAATCGTGCGATAGAGATGTGGTTGCCTTCGTGGTGGAGCTGGCCGTAAATTTCGTCTGAGAGGATAATCATCTCGTGTTTCTTTGCGATCCGTGCAATTTCCTCGAGATCCCCTGGAGCATAGGTCCCGCCGTGAGGATTTGACGGGTAATTCAGGACCAATAGACGAGGTTTGTAATGATCGTTTTCGGCGGATAAATAGGTCTCAAGCTGTTCGGGAGTCAGAAGCCATTTGTTCTCGAACGTGGTGTGAATGAGCTTGATATTTCTGCCGATGATTTTCGCCTGGGGTGCGTAGGACACCCAGCACGGGGTGGGTAGGATAATGTCGCCGTAGTAAACCAGTTGCAATAAGAACATTAATTCCTTCGATCCCGGCCCGATCATCACGTTTTTCGGATTGATATCCACGCCGTCTTTCTGCCTGTGAAATCGTGCGACGGCTTTGCGTAATAGGCTCAAACCGCGCACGGCAAGATAGTCTTTTTCATGGGCGTGCATTCTCAGGGCTTCAACCACGGGAGACGGCACGGGAAAGGGGGATTGCCCCAGTCCCATACGGTAAACATGTTTTCCCTCGTTTTGCAATTGCCGACTTAATTCATTGATCGCCAGAGTGGCCGATTGGCCAATGCCGCGAATATTCAGGTTCAAGCTGTAGTATTTATCATTTTCCATTGTACCCACGTTGAATAAGGCTAAAATGATGCGCCTTCTCAAGGTCAACAATGACCTCCTCTACAAGGTTTTAATCTTTTTGTCAACCGTAATACTCAAGGGTTTGAAGCGTTTGAACGATTCGTTTGCTCGGCGATTGCGCCGAGCCGGACCCTGTCTTCAGCGTTCCGCATCCGGGTTCCAACCGTGTCAACGATGCCTCCGATGCGATTCTTGCGGGCGAGATCTCCGCTCTGGCGGGAACCTATTACGGATACGAACGGTTTGTCGAGGAAACGGACTTTCTGCTCAATCGCCAGGCGTAGGATCCGGAGCGGTGCAATCTCTTTCCGGTGGAATTCCAAAATGGGGCGGTGTGCTGCGATCTGTGGATACGATCTGTATGAATTTCACGTTATCGCACATGATCGAGGTGGAAGGGTGTCCTATCCGCGACCATGACAAATTCGTTGAGGTAGGCGACAACATGCTTAAAACCTGGGCTCAAATTCTTGCCAAACAAGACGGACGACGCACTGGCGTTGTGTCTGCAAAAAGGCGAGATCGACAAACAACAACTACAAAAACTGAAAATGGACGTTGTCATGACATATTTTACTCAAGCCCAAGCGGCCATGAAAATCCGGATGGAGCTTGCGAAAATGAATCCGGCGTTCGACGAAGATGTAAAACAGAAAATACTGAAGGGCAGATAAAAAATGTACGGCGCCAATATAGACAACCATAGATATAGAAACGACCGGGATACACCGCTAATAGCGTTCCCGACCGGTAAGGGAATCACACCAGGCCTCGTCTTCCTGAGCTGATCACGACGTGACCGGCCGAGCGGTCGTTGACGATGATCGTGAACATCGTTTCTTCCTTGCAACCTGCGAGGCAGGTTGCCTGGACGGCTGTGAGGTTCTCTCCGAATGCAGTGAAGGTCAGCTCCGAGCCGTTCTCCCTGGTATATACACCATTGGCATCGGGGCCCTGCTGATTGGTTCCCTTCCTGAGAAAGGACTTATTGAGGTTGCCTTCGATCATGTATTTTGAACCCTGCTGCGAAGCCAGTGTCGGGGCGCCCTTGATAATGCGCTTCGCGGTCATCTCGCAGTCCGCCTGCTTGCCTCGGATGCGGACCTTGATGCCATGGTCCATGAACTCCATGGTGACTTTCTGCCCAATGGCGTCGATGGCATCGGTCCCGGTGATTTTCTCGAATCCACCTGCAGGTGCTTTCGCGGCTGTCGCGATCCCGGATGCCGTCTCGCTGGGCTCGCCCGGGCTCTGGAGTACACCACGGAAGATGAGTCCGTGGTGCCCTTCTTGGGAGGTCACGCTGCCGGGGCGTCCGATGAAGTGCGCCACCTGTGTCAGCAGGCTATTCGGCGTGATGTCCAGCGGTACGAGCTTGAAGCGGCCGTCTGGTTTGCAATCGAGGATGAACGTACCGGTCTCCTCAGGCTCTCCGGCGTAGATCCCCCAGACGAGGATCCCGGCGGTCTTCTCGACGGTGACGGGATCACCCCGCGTGATCAGCGCGCCGAAGGTCTCCCCGAGCTCACGATTGAGACTTCTGACCCAGGCGTTCTCTTTCTCGATCCGCAAGAGCGCATGACGCGTGTCCGCCGGACGCTTGAGCTTCGCTTGGCTCTTAGGTATCTTCACCGTTTCTTCCAAGGCCTTCTCCCTGGCCGGCGCGATCTCAGGTTCCGGCTCCTGAGCCGCCGCCTCCGTCTCGATGGGCTCGCCCGGGCTCCGGAGTTCGCCACGGAAGATGAGTCCGTGTTGTCCTTCTTCGGAGGTCACGCTGCCGGGGCGTCCGACGAAGTGGGCCACCTGTGTCAGCAGGCTCTTCGATGTGGTGTCCAGCGGTACGAGCTTGAAGCGTCCGTCCGGTTTGCGATCGAGGATGAGCGTGCCGGTCTGCTCAGGCTCTCCGGCGTAAGTACCCCAGACGAGAACTCCGGCGGTCTTCTTGACGGTGACGGGATCACCCCGCGTGACCAGCGTGCAGAAGACCTCCGCGAGCTCGCGATCGAGACTCCTGATCCAGGCGTTCTCTTTCTCGATCCGCAGGAACGCATGACACTTGTCAACAGGACGTTTGAGTTTCGCTTGGCTCTTAGGTATCTTCAACTGAGATTTCTCATTTGATTTCATAAACGGCATTTCCTATTTGACTTCATAAACGGCAATTTTGTGCGTGTGGGTCCTTCTTCTGAGACACCCCAGTTCAAATCAAGCACCATCATACCAAAACAGCATCGCAATTTCAACGAATTTCGGGGAAATTCGTAACACCATGTTGCATTATACACAAGAAAAGCCCTGAATGTTCTGTTGGATTTGGGGTTTTATCTTGGACCCCTGCTTGGACAAAATGTGCAGAAAACAGGAGATTTCCATAGACAACCATAGACACAAAAACGGCCAAGAGACGCTAAAAACCGCGTTCTTGGCCGGTAAGCGAATACCCCCAAGGGGAGTCGAACCCCTGTCTCCAGGATGAGAACCTGATATCCTAGGCCACTAGACGATGGGGGCCATAGTATTGGGTATTTATGATTTTCAATTTATGATTCTAAACAGCCTCGGCGAAGTCCCTATGGGATGCCCTGTGGTACAGCAATCGTGAACCATAATTCATTAATCGTAAATCGAATAGCGGCGGTTGGATTCGAACCAACGACCCTGGGCTTATGAATCCCATGCTCTAACCAACTGAGCTACGCCGCCTAAAACGCGGACAATTTATATCAAATCGGCTTGTATTGCAAGTGAATTTGTTGATTTTGAGCATCACCATCGCAAATTTAATTCCGCACGATTGGAGACCGTTTTTTTGTTTTGACCCGGCCCGGGATTTGAGCTATTGTATGGCCCGAAGCTCAAAATCAATAAGGATCACGAAAATGTGGTGGATTTATCCAGTTATTATTTCCTGTGTCGTTATCATCGCCATCCTGGCCTATATTATCGGCAAGAAACGGGCCTCAACGGCGGTCACGGAATCCAAGACCACCACGTTTCTCATCAAATCCATCCAGGCGATTGCGGAATTAGCCGTCCTGGAGTACATCACGGAAGGCGT
>JAFGTG010000010.1 GCA_016934255.1 Sedimentisphaerales bacterium | reverse complement strand
TTCAATTCGGTCTGGAAATACAGCAAGATAAGTGTATCGCCAAGATGCTCGAAACAGCGAAGATAACCGAGAAGAAAGCCAAGAAGGCCAGGGCCGAAAAGAAATCAGAGAAAAAGCCGGCCGAAAAGACCAAGAAAAAGACTGCCGAGCCGGAGGAAAAGGAATCTTAAACGAACGCTTGGCGGTTGATTGCCGTAACAGGCACGGCTTCGACAATCGATGTCAAGTCGATAGCGAATGAGAAGAACGGTGACTAAACAAAAGGAGTTGTGAATGTCGATCACGCATTTATCACCAGATCTCACGGAGGGACACCACTTCGCGAGGCATCCTGAAATGGAGACGACTACAATGGAAATATATGACCAGTATAGCCGGTATCAGCTACAGCGACAAATGACGCTCGACGATATGCTGTTGGAGAATCGCATTGTGTTTCTCATCGGGGAGATATCCTATCAAAGAGCGGCTGAGGTCATCATGAAGATGTTGTACCTCGACAATCTCAAGCGAAACAGCGAAATCAGCCTGTACATCAATTCTCCGGGTGGCAGCGTGGACGATACGATGGCGATTTACGATACGATGCGCTTCGTCGGCTCTCCCGTGGCGACCTATTGTATCGGCCGGGCTCAATCCGGAGCGGCCATCATCTTAGCGGCGGGCACCAAGGGCAAACGCCACGCCCTCCCGCACGCCAAAGTCATGCTGCACCAGCCCTGGGGCGGCGTGAGCGGTCAGGCCGCCGATATCAAGATCCAGGCTGAGGAAATTCTCAAGGCCAAGACCATGATTAACGAGATTCTGGCCAAGCATACCGGCCAACCGATGGAAAAAATCACCAGTGAGACCGAAAGAGACCGGTATATGACGGCGGATGAAGCCCTTGCATACGGCCTCATTGACGAGGTTCTGCACGAAGATGAAAAAAAAGATAAGGACGAGGGGAAAAAGGACGAAAAAGAGTAGGGTAGCTCAGTAACAGGTTATCAGACGTACGGGAATCAGGAGTAGCACAGATGAGCGTGAATCAGAATTTAGTGCCGATAGTCATCGAAAAAAGCGGTCGAACCGAGCGGGCTTACGATATCTACTCGCGACTGCTCAAAGACCGTATTATCTTTCTCGGAGGTCCGATAGGCGACGAAGCGGCGAATCTCATCATCGCCCAGATGCTCTTCCTGAGCAACGAAGACACCAAGACCGATATCCACGTCTATATCAACTCGCCCGGCGGCTCAATCACGGCGGGGTTGGCCATTTACGATACGATGCAGTTCCTTCGCTGCGACGTGGCGACGTATTGCGTCGGTCAGGCCGCGAGTATGGCCGCCGTCCTGCTGGCTGGCGGGAAGGCCGGAAAACGATTTCTTCTGGCCAATAATCGGGTTCTCTTGCACCAGCCGCTTCTTTCGGGGCAATTAATCGGCCCGGCGACGGACCTGGATATCGAAGCCCAGGAAATCCTGCGACTGCGCGCCCGTCTTTATGAAATATTGGCCAATCATACCGGCCAAACCACCGAAAAAGTTGAAAAAGACTGCGACCGAAACCTCTGGCTGGACGCCGGCGAGGCGATCGAGTACGGACTGGCCGACCGAATCCTGCAAAAAGCGCCGGAAATCGTCAGGGAACCGGGGCCTGAAAAAGAATAACAATGAATGTCCAATATCGAACGTCCAATATCGAATATCGAACGATCATTAAAGAACTGCACAGTTCGATATTCGTTGTTCGATATTCGATAGTCTGTTTTCTGTTTTCTGTCTTCTGTGTTCTGTTTTTTGCAGGTTGCCAACAAAGCAGCGAGAGTAAGCCTCTCCAATTAAAGATCGAGCAATTGAGACAGGAAAAAGCCCGTCTCGAAAACGAACTCGACCAGTCTAACAGCGAAAAAGAACAACTCAAAAAGCAAGTCCAGTCCCTCTCCGGATTACCCAAGAACGTTCGGCTTGACAATCTCTATCGGCTCCAGAGGGTCAAAATTCACCGCTATACGGATTTGCTCGATGAAGACGAGGACGGCAAGATGGAAAAGCTGGTCGTCTATCTTCAGCCGATTGACGATCAGGGAGATATCATCAAGGCGACGGGCGCCGTCACCGTCCAGCTTTGGGACCTGAATCAAACCGACAGCGAGGCGCTTTTAGGGCAGTGGAGCGTTAACGTCGATGAGCTTAAGACGCACTGGGTTACATTCCTGGTGACCAATTACCGATTGACATTCGATCTGGCCGAGAAGATCGAGCATTTCGAGAAACCACTCACCGTCAAGGTCGCTTTCACGGATTACCTGAGCGGGAAAGTTTTCAACGAACAAAGAGTCATCGAGCCGGACAAGCCATAATCCCGGTCGAGTTCGATGATAACGGCTTCGCCGAATCAGTGAGTAATTCCTTCTTGCAAACTCCAGCGGAGTTCCTATGATATCTCCATGCAGAAGCTTCTAAATCAGATAATCTGTGGCGATTGTATCGAGGTTTTGAGTCAGGTCGCTGAACCTTTCGCGGATTTGATCTTTGCGGATCCGCCGTTTAATATCGGGTACAAGTACGACAAGTATTACGACAAGGTTAAGAAGAAAAACTACATCGCCTGGACAAAAGCCTGGATGTCCGCCTGCAAAAGTGTTTTAAAGCCGCACGGCTCGTTTTATATCGCCATAGGAGATGATTATGCGGCGAACGTGAAGATCATCGGCGACGATCTCGGCCTGGTGATGCGCAACTGGATTATCTGGCACTACACGTTCGGGCAGCAAACGAAAAATAAATTTGCTCGGGCGCACACGCATATCTTTTACTTCGTCAACGATCCGAAGAATTTCACCTTTAACGATCACGCCGTCCGTGTTCCTTCGGACCGCCAGCTTATCTATAATGACCGGCGAGCCAATCCCGTCGGCAAGATTCCTGACGACGTTTGGAACGGTGACTCGCGGGTCTGCGGCACATTCAAGGAGCGGGCCGGCTGGCATCCCTGCCAGATGCCCGAGAGCCTGCTCAAAAGAATCGTCGCCGCCAGCTCGAATCCGGGCGACTGCGTGCTCGATCCGTTCAGCGGTTCGGGAACGACCGCCGCGGCGGCCGCGCAATTAGGCAGAACTTATGTCGGTATCGAAATATCCGAGACGTACGTCAAACATTCGACCGAACGTTTGTCGCAATTAAAGCGCAGACGCTCCGACCATTTGTTTCTTGATGAGACGGAGCTGGATGAAGTGAAGCGACTGGCTCGGGATATGCAGATACCGCCGGGTGAGATCGTGTCAGATAAGGATCTGTTGAAACTTTTCACCAATCAATTTGCGGTTCGGATGAGCAATCAAAAGCAGTACAGTGCCAAAGAAATCGTAACGGCTTTAGAGGATTTGGTATGAGGAATACGCAAACCAGACCTCTCCATTCTAAATTCTCAATTCTA
>JAFGTG010000081.1 GCA_016934255.1 Sedimentisphaerales bacterium | reverse complement strand
CTTCGCATCGTTGCGGACGAGACGGACGGCGCGTTGCCCATCCTCCCACGCGCTCTGGTAGATCGGCAACCCTTGCGGACGCGGCGTCCGGTAGGTGAGGCTCACGCAAACGAACCCGAGTTCGGTAAACTTTTTCGCGATCCGGTCAATCCACACCCCGTCGCAGCAACTCTGATAACCGCCGCCGGAAATGAGCAACATGCATCCGCCGTTTTTCTCCGCAGGCGCCTCGTACCAGTCGAGATACGGCATCGCATGATCCGCCGCCTTGAATCCCGGCGCCTTCACCTCCTGGGTGGTCGCCGCGATCTGACGGGCCTGGAAATCCGGGATCTGTCCTTCCGGCCACAGCGCGACCCGCTCCCCCGCGAACGCCGGAACGGCTACCAGTAACCAGGAACAAAGAATCGTTGACAGGAATTTTGATTTTATAGCCATGCCGCGATTATATCACCTGTGTGGATAGCAATTCAAGGGAAGAAACAGGTTCGTATCTTAAATATTCAATATTCGACAACAAAAATGACTGCACCGACCACAACAAACGCTTAACTCACATTCATATCAAGATGAGGACTATTCGCCATCATTCCTCCGCCAGCAACGGAATCGCCGCCATTGGGTCCTATAAGCACTTCGAGATTGTCGATCATTTTTATATGGGATATAACTGAATTCAGACGATCCGGCACAAAAAGGTCATTGTCTCGCTGCTATGATCGGAAAGATTTCATTGTCGTTAAGCAAAAGCCCTAATTACGAGGGAAATACGTCAGAAGAGAGTCAGCGCCTGGAGGGAGCACCGCCGGGGATGGCCTCATAATATCTCCCATCCGTTAAAGCCTTCATCTGATACAACCGATTATATGATAAATATTTACAATAGTGCGTTTTTCTATTGGTTAAACAGAGATGTTTGATTGGGCTTGTAAAGAACCTCATGAGCAACACAAAACAACGTGACCATTTGATGGACATTTATACCGGGCAGCTTCCTTCTGATCGCTTAATTACGTCTTCGCGGACATGGCTGACGGTCGCCGAGGTGATGAGCAAGGATGTTACAACCTTCCCGCCGGACGACACGGTCGTTTCTGCGGCGAATACAATGTCCAGGAAGAAGATTTCCTGTTTAGTGATTACAGATCATGGAACCGTCGTAGGTATCCTGACGGAAACCGACATGCTCAAACGAGTTGTCAACCAGGGAGCCGATCATTATCAACTCATGATCAATCAGGTCATGTCTTCGCCCGTTGAAAGCGTGCCGTCCACCGTCTCTATAATTGACGCCAGCAGGAAGATGAATGAGAAGCGAATCCGAAGACTGCCGGTTCTCCAGGAGGACCGACTGGTCGGTATTATCACCCAGACGGACATGGTTCGCGCTTTGACCTCCTACGGGATGTTTAGAGATGTTTCGGAAATACTCAGCCGGGACGTGGCGTGTATTCAAAGTGGCGCGAAGGTGAAAGAAGCCGTGGCGATCATGGCCTCTCAGGGAATCTCGTGTATCGTCGTCATGGACAAGTATGACATTGTGGGCATTCTTACAGAAAAAGACATCCTCGGACAAGTGATTTCGCTGCAAAGGGATCCCGGGAGTATCAAGATAGAAGAGATTATGTCGTCTCCGGTAACCGTCATACCTCCCTCCTATTCTGTTTTTAGCGCCAGCAGGAAAATGGAGGAAATGAATATCCGACGGCTGGTTGTCATGAAAGACAAACACCTCTATGGAATTATAACCCAGACGGATATCTTTTCGGCGGTTGGAAACAAGTTACAAGCAGAGGAAGAGAAAAACTTCAAGCTATTACAAGCCTCAACAAACAATATTTTCACAACCGATATCAATTATGTCATAACCTATGTGAATCCCGCATTTATGAAACTGCTGGAGGTGTCCAACCCTCAAGAACTCGTTGGCCAGCCGTTTCTCCCGGAACGCTTTTGGTTTAAACCGGAAGAAAGAAAGGAGTTCTTAACAGAACTTGAAGGGAAAAGCATCGAGAGCAGGGAACTCATCCTCAAAACATCCAAGGGTAAGAAGATATACGTTACCGTCTTTCATGCCTTTACCAAAAACATCCACGGTGAAATAAATGGAAGCCAGGGCATCGTTTACGATATTACTGAAAAGAAGCAACTCGTCGCGTTAAGACAAACCGAGGAGAAGTTACAGGAAAGTCAAAGGAAATACTCCCAATTGGTTCAGGAATCTCCGGATGCCATTATTTCCCTTGATACCATGGGCCATTTTCTGTCTTTTAATCCGGCGGCAGAACAATTCAGCGGTTTCTCAGAACAGGAAGTGATCGGAAAGCATTTCACCAAGCTGGGTATCCTGGCCAAAGAATCCATTCGAAGATCACTTAAGGAATTTGGACTCGTCCTTGCAGGCGTCGAACGTCCACCTTTTGATGTGGTTGTTACGCGTAAAGACCAAAGTCGCCTGTCTATGGAAGCCAACGGTCGTTTAATTAAACACAAGGGGCAGAAAACATTGATCCAGGTCGTTCTTCGTGACGTCACTGAACGCAAACGAGCCGAGGCGGAGCTGGAAAGGTTAAACAAAGATCTGGAGTTAGCCGTCCGGCAACTCAGTCGAGCGAACCAAGAACTTGAAGAGTTTGTCTATATAGCCGCTCACGATTTAAAAACACCCCTGCGGGGAATTGGCATATTGGCGGATTGGTTATCCATCGACTATTTCGATCAATTCGATGACGCGGGCAAGGAACACATTAAGCTGCTTGCGGATAAAACGAAAAACATGAATACCCTCATCGATGATATCCTGCGCTATTCGAAGCTTACACGAAAAATCTCCGAAAAACAAGAGGTCAACTTGAACGCGATCGTCTCAGAAATCATTGCTGACATTCATCCGCCAGAGAACATTCAAATAACCCTTGAGAATAATTTACCGACCTTCATGTGCGAGAAAACACACATGGTACAGATTTTTCAAAATCTGCTGGTCAACGCCGTAAAATATATCGACAAGCCGGAAGGGCGTATCCGAATCAACTGTGAGAAGCAAGACGAATTTTGGCAATTCAGTATTGCGGACAATGGATCCGGTATCGAACAGAAACATTTCGACAGGATTTTCAGGATGTTCCAGATGCTTGCGTCACGCGAAGGAACGGAAAGTAACGGCATCGGGCTGTCGATTGTGAAGAAAATCACTGAGATGAACGGCGGCAAAACCTGGGTGGAATCCGACCTCGGCAAGGGCAGCACGTTCTTCTTCACCTTACCCCGATCGATGGATATCAACAACATCAAACATCAAGCGGTTGCTGCTTTGTAAAAGTGATCGTCAAACCAGATAATCCAGCCTGCACAAATTTGACGTGATCAAAATCTGTTGGCGTAACGAGTAGGATTGAGGTATGATGTGGTTTTATAATTCATTAGGAGACAAAGTGATATATGGTCGAAAATGTGAAAGTGATCACGATTGCCGTATTTGTGACTTTGTTAAGTTCCATTTGTTACGGCGAGGTTTTTCCGTATCGGTGGGTTTATGTCTCCAGGTCGCTCCGCAATGACAGCGATGTCGAGGATATCCGGAACATCGCCAAGACGGCCTCCGAAAGCGGGCTGAACGGGATGGTGCTCGCGGCGGGGCTGGACCGGCTCGACCGGCAGAGGGCGGATTACTTCAGACGGCTCGAACAGGTTAAACGAATCTGCAAACAGAATAACGTCGAGATTATCCCGATTGTTTTTTCCGTCGGATACGGCGGGGCGATTCTCGCTCAAAATAAGAACCTCGCGGCGGGGATACCCGTCACAAAGGCGCTGTTCGTCGTGGAGGGCGATGAAGCCTATTTCGTGCCCGATTCGCCCGCCGAGATCGTCAATCCCGGCTTCGAGCAATACGAAGGCCACCGGCTGACGGGTTATCGGCTCCAGGACCAGCCCGGCGTCGTCTCGTTCGTGGACAGAAACATCGTCCATAGCGGCGGGGCTTCCTTGCGGTTCGAGCACTTCGGCGATTACGAGCACGGCCACGCCCGGCTCATGCAAGAGCTTAAGGTTTGCCCGAATCGGTGTTACCGCGTGCGCTGTTGGGTTCGAACGGACTCGCTCGAACCCGAAGGGTGCTTTCGCGTCCAGATCCTGAGCACCGACGGACGGTACCTGGCGCCCTGGAATCCGCAAGTCCCCTCGACCGCCGGCTGGCGAGAAGTTGTGATGGGCTTTAACAGCTTTCACTACGACACCGTCCGGATTTACATGGGCGCCTGGGGCGGAGAATCCGGGCGATTCTGGATCGACGATCTGAGCGTCGAGGAGGTCGGCCTCCTCAACGTGCTCAGGCGGCCCGGCACGCCCGTGAACGTGCAGAGTGCCGAAACGGGCCGGACTTACGAGGAGGGTAAGGACTTCGTCACCATCACCGATCCGAGTTTGAATTTCCGGTTCGACCATGAGCCTCCCGCCATAGAGATACTTCCGGGCAGCGCCATTAAAAATCGGGAGCGGCTGAGGGTGAGTTACTATCACGGGATGGCGGTCAACAGCGGCCAGGTGACAGCCTGCATGTCCGAGCCGGAAGTTTATGAGATTTGGGCAAAGCAGGCTCGCCTATTACATGAGCATCTGGCGCCGAGCAAGATTTTGCTCAGTATGGACGAGATTCGGGCCGGAGGAGGGTGCAGGGCGTGCAAGGAGCGCGGTCTGACGATGGCGCAGATACTCGGCGATTGTGTGACGCAACAAGTTCGGATCATCCGCGAGGTCAATCCGCAAGCCGAACTATTCGTATGGTCGGACATGTTCGATCCGAACCATAACGCCCACGCCGATTATTTCCTCGTGGAGGGCGATTTCACCGGGTCGTGGGAGTGTATCCCGAAAGACCTCGTGATCGTATGCTGGTATTATACTATACGCAGGGAAAGTCTGAGCTTCTTTTCGTCGCTGGGTTTCAGGACGCTGGCCGGGGCGTATTACGACGGCGATACGCTTGAGAATCCAGCCGGATGGCTCGACGCCCTGAATGAGACGTCGGGCGCGTGCGGCATTATGTACACGACGTGGCAGAACAAATATGACCTCCTGGAGGACTTTGGACATCTCGTGACGTCTCAAGATCGATAGCTTTATGGTGGGGCGAGCCCCACCCGACTTTGTCTTCGAGATTACCGTTGTCGGCGATAAAGTCACCGTCGTGCTTGACTCATACCTTTTACAAGACAGTCGGACAGGTCGGACAAGTCCGACACGTCCGACGAGTTAGACAATCTCGACTCGAAAAAAGACGAATGAATAAAGATTTCTCAATACACCACAAACGAGTATAATAAGCATACCATAAAAAAAATTAACCTTATTGATTTTTGGAGGTCTCACAATGAATCGCAACACTCTGTTAACACTCTCGCTGGTACTTATACTTGCCTTTTCCGCCGCGACTCAAGCGGAGCAGAAAGTCTTTCGCATCGGGATGATCGGCCTGGACACGTCCCACGTCGTTGCCTTTACGAAGGAGATTAACAATCCGGAAAATAACTACGGCTGTAAGGTCGTCGTCGGATACTCGGGCGGCTCGCCGGATGTGCCCTCGTCGGCGAACCGGGTGGAAAAATACACGCAGCAGCTTCGCGAGCAGCACGGCGTGGAGATCGTCGATACGATCGAGGAACTGTGCCAGAAAGTGGACGGCGTGCTGCTGGAAAGCGTTGACGGCCGACCCCACCTCAAGCAAGCCAGGCCCGTGATCGCCGCCGGCAAGCCCCTGTTTATCGACAAGCCCATGGCGGGCAGCCTCGCCGACGTGCTCGAAATCTTCCGGCTCGCCGAAGAAAAGAACGTGCCGGTCTGGTCCAGCTCGTCGCTGCGTTATTCTCCCGGCATCGTCGAAATGAAAAAGACCAACTCGGTGGGCGAGATTCTCGGTTGCGACGCATACAGTCCGTGCAGTCTCGAGGAGCACCATCCCGACCTGTACTGGTACGGCGTGCACGGCGTTGAGATGTTGTTCGCCGTCATGGGCACCGGCTGCCAGTCCGTCCGGCGCGTCCAAACCCCGGACTACGAGTTCGTCGTGGGTCTCTGGGACGGCGGACGCATCGGCACCTATCGAGGCCTCCGGAAAGGCCGGCACGACTACGGCGCGACGGTCTTCGGTGAAAAGAGCATCATTCAGACCGGCAAATACGGCGGCTACAAGCCGTTGGTGGACGAGATTATTACGTTCTTTAAAACCGGCGACGTTCCCGTGCCGAAGGAAGAGACAATTGAGATCTTCGCCTTTATGTCCGCCGCCGACGAATCCAAGGCCAGAGGCGGAGCCGCCGTTTCCCTGAAAGAGGTTCTCGAAAAAGCCGGGAAGTAGCCGCGTGGATTACCAGCGGATATCCTCTGACGCGGGGCAGGAGCGCCTCTTCGGAGAGCCATTTGATACAGACGTACTCGGTCGAACGACGATCTATGCCAGCCACCCGCGCTGGCATAAGGAGACCAAAATAAATAGCCTTCATCATTTTGCTCTTTATTTCTAAAGGGCTAATTGGATGGTTGAGGATTCTTGGCGCCGATGCAGTAGATGTTCTTCATTCCGACGAGGAACAGTCTGCCGTTTGCCGCGGCGGGGGATGGGTGGTTGCCGTCGCCAAGGTCATTGACGGAGAGGAGGCGAAATTCGGGACCCGCCTGAACAACATAGCTTTTTCCGGCGTTTGCAAAGAACAGGCGTCCCTTGGGATCTGCAATGGGGCTGGCCCAGGTGGTTGATATGTCCTTCAGACGTTCGGAATAAACCTCTTTGCCTGTAGCTATGTCCCAACATTGGAGGAAACCGGGAGTACGCAGGCGATACAGGTAATCTCCGACAATGATGGGCGAGCTTAATGCCTCGCCTCTTTGCCGGATAGTCCAGCGAATGTGCGTCTCGGAGACATTGCCCAAGCCGGTCGGATCAACAGCGACGCCGGTGCCTCCCCGACCGTCGTCAAAGTAAACAAGTCCTTTTCCATAGGCTGGCGATGAGGCGTCTCCCTCTCCCCGGCACCACCACAGAAGTTTCCCATCGGCCGGATCGAGACTTTGTAAGGCATCATCCGCCTCTTTCATGCCTGAAGCCAAAAGCAACATCTGAGGTTTGTTTTCGACCTGAATAATCAGGGGCGTGCTATGTCCGAACTGCATGTGCGGGAATTTTCTCTCCCATTTCATATCGCCGGTGGTCTTATCAAAGGCGACGACGCGCGAGTCTTCTGGCTTGGCCATCGCGCAGAATAGGATCACCGTGTCACCATAAAGGACCGGGCTGCTTCCGAGAGTGACGTCGAAAGAGTAAGGAATAATTTCCTTTCGCCAGATGATGTTACCCTGGAAATCTATCGCGGCTAAAACCGACGAGGCAAAGGCGCAGTAAATGAGCTTGCCGTCGGTAACGGGCGTCGCGGCGGCGTAGCCACCCCCTGGTCCGCTGCGAAAATCCGTCCGCAACCAGAGGCCGGGTGGGACGAGAGTGTCCCAGAGCAATTTCCCATTAGTCGTTCGATAACAGGTAACATGGTGGTCCGGGATAATCTTTTTACGATCTTCGATGTCGGTGGGCCAGTTGATGGTGCAGACGATGGCCGCATGGTCCCAGACGATGGGACTGGCGTGCCCCTGGCCGGGCAGCGGCGAACTCCAGAGCACGTTTTCATTCGCCGGACCGCCCCAGACGATGGGTAAATTTGCTTCCGTCGTATAACCCAGACCGGTCGGCCCGCGGAAGCCGGGCCAGTTCGCCCGGACGGGAGCGTTCAGTGTTAGAAGGATGCCTATCAAGATAATAATCAATATAAAGGATCGTTTCTCAAACAACTTGATTCTTGTCCACAGATGTTTCAACATTTCATCCAATCCCTATAGTATTGACTGAAAAACGGTATAGCTTTTTGATCGCCGGGCAAACAAAACTATACCAGTGCAGTTATACCGATTGCAATCCAAAATATGAGCTATTTGGGAAATAAGGATGTCTCATGATTTTAGCTTCTACCCCTTTTGAGGGAGATTGGGTTTGTTTTTCAGGATCGTTTTTTTTAGACGCGGATTGCACTGGTTGACATGGTTTTGTAGAGATTTGAACGTTTTTGTGTATTTTTGACAATTTTGATCAAAAAAACGGGCCACAAGAGCATTCAGGCATGATTTTTCCTTCGATATTGAATATTGGACATTCGATATTCACTGGGCTGTCTCATTATTTTTTCTCTCCTGTCTTCTGTGTTCTGTATTCTCTCATGCTATTAATATTGTTTTCTATATATCATACATTTATCCTTCTATAAGTCAAGAGATATATCTTATATTAGCTGCGAATTAAGATAAATATACATCTTGTGATGCTTTCTGTATTTAGTCCACGGGGCCACGGATTCTCAAGTCGATTTGGGATTAGAAATCGAAGTCACACAGCAAGAAACAAATGGTGAATTTTCAGTTTTTTGGCATTTATCATGTGTGTTGTTTCTCTTGCATTATGTCGATTAGGAATTATGGAAGACAAATCAAGACCTGAATTTCTGGGCAGTCTCAGAGCATCTCGTTTTTTCTTGATAAGTTCTCCGACAGACGTAATCGCAAGGTTTACCTGACTGTCCATAACATAGCCAATCATTCCTGCATTTGTCACACTATGGCTGTACTTGCCAGTAACAAAACACATCATTCCCTGGTCACCGACATAATCGCTATTGTTTGTATTCAGTCCGGAAGGATAAGGAATGCGCAGTCGTTTGCACTCAAAAGCAAAGTATATATCCTCTCTCGTTGTTCCTATGTACGCGAAAAGAATGTCTATTCGCCCATCTTGTTCCGTCTGAGTAGCAAGAGTAGATAATTCACACCATATATGAAATGGCAAGTCCGCGCGACGGTTTTTCTCTGAACGAATTTTCTTGGTAAATGCCTTTGAAATGGGCACTTCACGATCGAGGCAGTCAGGTTTTTCGAAAACCTCCCACGAAGTTATAACAAGTTCCAATATTTCGGGAATCAACTCTTCAGGAAATAAATCCTTCTTCCATAAACTACTATCTCCGACCACCTCGATTGCCATCAACCGCTCCTTCCGGAAGAGAGTATTGCGGCAGCAATTTCATCTGCATCATTGATGGCGGCCGTTTTCGTCCAATGCCTTCGGGCAAGGGGTTTTAGAAGATAGAGCTTATTTCCATCGAACACTTTCAAATTTCGATAATATGTAAATCCTCTCATCCTTCTTGGAAGGGCCTGTTGGACGTCTCCCAAAACAGCCTGTAGATGATCTGAAGTCCGCTCTTCTTTGAATTGTTCGATTTTACGAGATTTCCATAAAGTGATCACCGATGTCCCCAAGCGATCTGAGAATTCGATTTTGCCATTTACCTTGAAGCTGCTTCGTTTCGCCCACATGTTCAATGTCCCGCAGAGCAACTCCACATAGTATTTCCGTTCGTCTGACGTTGGTTCTTCAAGAGTTTGTACGCTTTTGGTGGTGGATGCTGGCGTCATGCTACGTTTGAAAATATTAACCGTATCTTCGATAAGCATCTGCTCATGCGACGAAATGCCGTAATATTCGTGGACAAGAGGTTCGATTTCCTGCGTAGCGGCTCTTACCTTCTCATCTTGTCCTATAGGTTCTTTTTCGATAGATGCCTTCAAATCACACATTTGCTTGGCTATGTCATCTATTATTAATCTTGACCTTTGCGGCTCCTGAGTTCTCTCAGGAAGGGGGAACGGAAGAAGTTCTATTTCGTTCAAGTAGATCTGATCTCTTTCTACGCCCAGACTGGCAGAGATATGGAACAAACAGTAATCAGCAAGATTTGTATTCAGTACAGCAGCTAAGAACATCAATACATTTGCATCAGCGGCTTTGCCCGAAATGGATTGAAATGTGTTATTAAAGACTACTGGAAAAGGAGAAAACATCTTTCGGGAAAAACCCTTGGTAACAAGCACGAGAGGCGGCTCGAAGATGGCTCTATCCTCTGGACTACGCCGAAGCTCAGTGAAAAGCTTCCTGAATCTATACTGCCCGAACTCGCAGCAATCCTTCTTTGTTAAGATTAAACCCATATCTTTGGTGTTCGCATCGACATAGAGATGACTCTTTGACCACCAGATTGGCTTCGGCTTTCCGTGTTTTTCTATTATTGGGCGACGCTTTCCGTTTACTTCTTCATAATATTCGGGTAGATACGGCTGAAATCCTTGGTGAGAGATGAATATTCCAGATTTCTTAGTGTCTCCGATGACACTTCCCAAGCGAGGCATTTCAAGCAGCCTATCGAGAAGAAGAATGTCTCTGTGGGTTCCCCAGAATCTTTTTTTCCATACGACTGATATACCATCAGCCATTGCAGATTCTTGTATCTCGGACAATTGTATGGTTTTACGATCTTCAGGTAAAATACGTATGACGCCCCTTCTTGGATCATCGCAGCTTACCTTCGGTACTTCGTAATTTATAGAATAATCATCTTCTGGTTTTTGTGATCCAAATCGTATAATTACTGCAGGGCAAATTGCATTTTCAAAAAGAATCTTTCGCCAGTCCGACAGTTGAATGACTTTATCGACTGAAACAGTTGAAAACCATCCGGCCTGAAACTTGTCAGTCTTGTTATTGAAAAGCACTTTGGTTGGTAAGACAAGACAAGCTCTTCCGCCTGACTTCAAGTGCACTGGCGATTTCCACATGAATGCATGGGCAATCTGTTTCGCTGGCAGGAAATAACGCTCTCGATCATTTTTTGAACTCGGGGCCTCAGCCAAATACGGATTGTTTTCACTTAAACACCATTGGAGTGCCTTTGTATCAGAAACTCTACCTCTGCTTACCCACGGAGGATTTCCTATGACAAGATCAAAGGATTTCTCTACAGGTAGTTTCTCATCGAAAAAGTCACCCTTAAAAATCACGGGTGTTTCTTCATTTGCATGAGAACTGCTCTTAAGAGCGAGGAAGTCATCCAGAACCTTTCCACGTTTCCTCTCCAGTTCACGAATCTCTCTTGGTTTAAGCTGGTCAAGGAAAGCAAGGTAAAGACTAAAACACGCGATTCTACAAGCGGTTTCATTGACATCAATTCCGCATAACTGTTTGTGGATAATTTCCAAAAGCGCTTCTGCGCGGGTCATATTGTGAACTCTTTGGTTTTTCCGTCTCCATTCTTCAGCGATTCGATTAAAAAGTATCACAAGGAAAATGCCGGATCCGCAAGCGGGATCTAAAAACTTCTTTTCGAGCAAATCCCATCCTTCAACTGCAAGATCAACCACCATTTCAGCCAGATGTTTTGGTGTATAATATGCTCCGCTTCTTCGCTGCAGTTGCCCATCTTCTGCGCTAAGAAAGTTTTCGTAAATGGCGCTAATAGTCTCTACGGGGATAACACTGAAATCATACGCCCAAAAGTCAAATGTCAATTGACCCGTGTCTAATTCATCACCCTTTAAGAACCGTTGAAGAATTTCTATGTGCCCTTCGCCAATTTGTGGTCGTTCATCTTCGAGAGAATCGTCAAACATACTTCCGTTAAAATGTCTCTGTAGCACGGCAAAGAGCTTATAAAGAATGTCCCTTGCTTTGTTACCGTGATAATATCGAAATAAATCGTGGAGGGTTTTTGCTCCATTAGCACCAGCTTCATTGAAATGCTCTTCATCGATGATCTCGCGTTCAACAAGATAGCAAGTGAAGATAATACGACCAAGAAGAGCATGCACTACTTTGTAATCCAGCTCATTATGGGCATGCAATAAATCACGTGCATTCCTGAGATTCTTAAGCAGAAACTTATCGACGGCTTTCTCCGGTTGGAAGCTCTTCGGAAAGTCCCTGTAAATTTGCCCTGTCTGAGCTCTACGGACAAAATTAAGTATTTCAGATGTCAACGTAAGTGTTTCTACGAGCCGGTGCTCATCCTCAACGGGTAAATCTTTGTTCACAGGCTCGGCCAGACTTGAAAAAATCTGAACTTCGTTAGGGCTGCGAAGTACCAGGAGGGTGGCAAGACCCTGATTCCAGAATTTCTGGTAGAGTTCTCGTTGTTTCCGGGTACCAAAACACTCGACTTCTTTAAAATAAACCGTAGGTCTGCCATCAATGCAAAGTATACCATTCAAGTGCATAGTTTCCCATGCACGTCTCATAAAGTGCGAATAAGGATGGCAACCAGCATATGTTTCAATATCCTCCACCGAGCGAAAAAAGTCTGGGGCTGATACCCTTGTGAGGTTAAAGTCTTTAGTCAGTTTGTCACTTGCGACAGATAATGTGGCCATCGAATTTCACTGCATAGGAAAAACTTAAACATATATCGCAAAATAATATTATACATCCTATGCAATTGGTATCGTTCAAGCAAATAGAAAAGGAGCGGAAATATCTTGGTCACTATCACAGGTACGAATAGAATGTGGTTTCAGGTCAGTGAAGCTTTTTTCTCGACGATTTATCAAGTTGAGATTCAAGCTTGGAGTATCATAAAATACTTGCCGTGTTGTGGATTTGTGGCTAATATGCCTCAAAGACAAGAAATCAGGTATTTTTACGATATGGAGAATTAAAATTATGGCATTGACGATTTATTACGAACAGGATGCTCCGATCGGGGCGTTGGAAGGCAAGAAAGTGGCTGTGGTGGGATACGGCAGTCAGGGTCATGCGCATAGTCTGAATCTACGGGATAGCGGGATTGAGGTCGCTGTGGCGGAATTGGAGGGGACGGATAATTACAAACTCGCCGTCGAGCATGGATTTAAGCCGACTGATATTAAAAAGGCGGTCAAGGGGGCGACGCTGATTATTGTGACCCTCCCGGACGAGATTCAGGCCAAGGTTTATGAAAGCCAGATCGCGCCCAGTCTGGTTGCCGGCCAGACGCTGGGTTTCTGTCATGGCTTCAATATTCACTTCAAGTACATAAAGCCGCCCAGCGATGTCAACGTCGTGATGATCGCGCCGAAGGGGCCGGGGCATTTGGTGCGCAGCGAGTATGAGAAGGGCGGCGGCGTACCGTGCCTCATCGCGGTCGAGCAGGATGCGACGGGTGACGCCAGGCAGATCGCCTTGGCCTGGGGCAACGGGATCGGCGGCGCCCGGGCCGGGATTATCGAGACGACGTATAAGGAAGAGACGGAAACGGACCTGTTCGGCGAGCAGGTCGTGTTGTGCGGGGGCCTGACCGCGCTGATCAAGGCCGGCTTCGAGACCTTGGTCGAGGCGGGGTATCAGCCGGAGATCGCGTATTTCGAGTGCATGCACGAGGTGAAGCTGATCGTTGACCTGATGTACCAGGGCGGCATCAACTATATGCGATACAGCGTCTCGAATACTGCTGAGTACGGCGATTTGAGCCGTGGGCCGAGGATCATTAACGAAAAGACCAAAGCCGAGATGAAAAAGATCCTGTCGGAGATTACGTCGGGTCAGTTCGCGAAAGAATGGGTGGCCGAGTATCAGTCGGGGCTCAAGAAGTTCAACGCGCTTTATGAAAAAGATCACGACTGCCAACTGGAAAAAGTCGGCAAAGAATTACGCAGAATGATGAAGTGGATCAAAGCGAAGGAAGTCTGAGCCTTTGGATTTTCGATCCATTCGACTTTGCTCAGGACAGGTTTTCGATTGTCGATTGCCACAAAGCATGCCCCATTCGGTATAGTTCAGGATAGGTTCTGAACGAAGACGAGGGGATACGTAGAGATTTATGATGGATGAATTTCGAAAATTCTTTCGGAAGGCCATGGTTTCTCTGTGCTTTTTTTTCTTTTTTTGGGCGATTTTGCTGGGGGGGTGTTCGGTGTTGTTTCCGGAGGAGGAGCAGGAGACACGCCTGTTTAGCCGGGAAGAGCTTTCTGAGCCATACGATCAGATTATCCTCAAGACGAGTCTCACCATCGACGCACTGCCCAAGATTCAGCGGTTTCAGAGCGACCGCGGCCCGTTGCTCGGTGGCGCCGAGGTACTCAGTGAAAATCAAAGCAAAGTCGCTACCTCGGGCCAGAGCAGGGACGGCCGGAGGACCTGGTTCAATATCGTGGTCTTTCATGAGTTTCGGCTCAACGTCATACGGAAATACTTTTTTATCGTGGATGAAGGTCGCTCAAGTTTCGGAATTCAATCCGGCCGGGGTATGAGGTTTGATGGTCAGGTCGTGTTGGATCAAGAAATACGTGAGAAATCGTACGCCTCTGAGAATCTAAGGAAAATCGCGATTTTAGGGCACGTTCTGGAGACTCTTCAGGAGGACATCAAAGAGGTCGGCGCCAACGCGGATTCACCCACCCAGAATAACAAAATGCTCGGCGTTTGCGGGATGCTCGTCAATCAGGCGCTTGAGTTGATTGTGTTGAAGCTGGATTCCTCTCCCGTATTGGCGACGAAGCTGGGCAGTATCAATGGGATCGATTTCGATCACATCAATTTCGGCGAAGGCAACGTTCGAATGGACATTCAAGGCGATATGGCCGCGGTTTCGTTCCGTTTCGGCGACTTTAACAAGGTCGAATGACAATTCCAATAGTCAATTGTCAATAGTCAATAGTCAATGCAAAGAGTGTGTCTGTAAGCCGAGTTCTGTCTCCCGCCTGTAATGACGGGCGGCGGCCATTTATCTGGACCGACCGTTGCCGGCCGGCTCTGCCTTTCGGCATGCGACCTACCCGTTGGTAGAGCGGCAAGCTTAATCGCTCACACTCGGGCCGAGTGACCAACTGCTTGGTCTTGCAGGCGGTGGGGTTTTCCCTGCCGGCGTCGTCGCCGACGCCGCGGTGCGCTCTTACCGCACCATTTCACCATTGCCTGTCCCTGAGGGACATCGGCTGTGTCTTTTCTGTGGCACTTTCCCGCGGATCGCTCCGGGTGGCCGTTAGCCACCACCGTGCCCTGTCCTGCTCGGACTTTCCTCCGGCTCCTCTCGGGAACCGGCGACCGCCCGACACACTCTTTGGATTGATTATTTACTATTGATTATTGTTCTGCTTGGAACCATTATATCAAAAACGCGGACTTTTTTCTATGTTTCACGCTTGATTTCGATGTGTTTTTTAAAGTTCTTGTCGTCGGTGTCGGGGAAGTCCCTTCTAAAGTGGACGCCCCGGCTTTCCCGGCGCATTTCGGCGGTACGGGCGATCAGCAGGCTGGTCGTGAGCATGTTTTGACATTCCCAGCCTGCGGGGGAATCGAAGATTTTGTCCATCACGTATCGCTGCCAGAATCGGATGATCTCCTGAGCCTCCAGGAGCGGTTGCTCCATGCGGGTGATACCCACGTTTCGCCACATCAGGGCACGGAGCGAGTTCCGCACGTCCTCGGTATCCAGCCGGGTTCGGTCCGAGTGGGGGATTTGATATTGTATCAGCGGATGTTTGAGGTGGGCGGCGGTGGCGCGCGTGCTTTTTGTGATAGCCTGGCCGGCGGTTTTACCGAAGACCAGGCCTTCGAGCAGCGAATTGCTGCCGAGCCGATTGGCGCCGTGCAGTCCGGTCGAGGCGATTTCGCCGCACGCGTAGAGATTCTTGATACTCGTTTGAGCGGACGTGTCCGTTTTAACGCCGCCGATCATATAGTGGGCGCTCGGACGAACGGGGATCAGATCCTTCTTGATATCGATATCGAAACTATCAAGTAATTCGTTGATGAAGGGAAATCTTTGGGCGAAAAATGTTCGGTCGAAATGCCGGACGTCCAGATAGACGTGCGTTGACTCGGTCTTCCGCATTTGGGCGAGAATGGCCCGGCTGACGATGTCGCGCGGCGCCAGCTCGGCGGCTTCGTGGTAGTTTTTCATGAATTTCCGCCCCTTGTTATCCACCAGAATCGCCCCTTCCCCACGAAGGGTTTCGGTAATCAGGGCTCGCGTTGCTCCGGCGATGTAGAGCGTCGTCGGATGGAACTGGACGAGTTCCAAATCGCGCAGTACAGCCCCGGCCCGGTAGGCCATCGCGATCCCGTCGCCCGTGGCGCCTTCCGGATTGGTCGTCTCGCGATAGAGCTGGCCGATACCGCCGGTGGCCAGGATGGTGTTGGCCGCCCAGATGATCTGGGGACCCCTCTGGCCGTCACAACCGATGATTCCCACGCATTTGTTGTCCTCGGTTGTGAGTAGATCGATGGTATAGAAATTTTCCAGTATTCTTATGTTCGAGATTTGTCTGACCTTTTTGATCAGCGTCTCAGCGATAATTCGACCGGTTTCGTCTCCGTGGGCGTGAGCGACGCGAGGATGGCTGTGGCCGCCCTCGAGGGTCGTGGCGATGTGACCGCCGGTCAGGTCGAATTCCGTGCCCCATTGAAGCAGTTGTTCGACGAGTTCCGGACCCTGATGAACGACGTGTTCGACCACGTTTTCATCGCATATCCCACAGCCGGTGCTGAGCGTGTCGGCAATGTGCGATTCGAATGTGTCGGCTTTGTTGAGGACCGACGCGATGCCGCCCTGGGCCTTGTAGGTATTGCTGTCTTGCATGGTGCCCTTGCAAACCATGATGATGTTTCGGTGTTCGCTGGCTTCGATGGCGGCGCGAAGCGCGGCGACGCCGGACCCGATCACCACGCAATCGGTGAAAAGCTGTTGTGTGGAGATTGAGTCGATATTAATCAAATAACGTCTGAATTCGGATTTTTCGGCCATAATCTTTATAGGTGAAAAAAGTCTAAATGTTTGCGATCACTGTTTTTTGGGAACTAAAGTAACTGCATCGGCGAATAATGTGTCGTCATCGACGTGTTTGAGAATGAATGCCTGAAGTTCTTTTGTCGGCGCCGTTAAAACGAATCTTTCTCCGATGGTCATATGTTGTAAGGCGTTTGGATCTTCCGTGATGAGTTCTTTCACATTGGATTCCAACGCTAGACGCATTTTCAATTGCGGTTCAATCGAGTCGATCTTCATGAATGTATGGGCAGGGATTAAAAAGAAGGAGTTATACGGCCAATCCATCTTGTTGGGATCGTCCGGCTCCCAGGGTAATTCCTTGGGATAAACATCCAGGAAAAGCTTATCGTGCAATTTGAGCAGATGTGCGATAAACGAGCCCTTTTTGCCGTTCTCGTCGGTGAAAATCAGACTGTATGCGTTCTCCGGCTCGTCCATACGTTTGAATTCCCAAATTGTTTCGGGATTATTGACATCGTCAATCCAGGTGCCAATCAGCTTTTTTTCCAGTACGATATTTTCTTTCGTGTAAAGGGGATGCAAGCATAGGACAGGCACACAGCCGCCCAGGAGGAGAGGCAACATATAAAAAAGAAGTTTCCTGATATTCATTTCGGTCTCCTTTGAGTATTCATTATTCTGCGCCGGATTGCGATCTGTTATTTGGCCATTTTCATGGATGAATGCCTAATTGTCAATTGCAAAGGACGGTTAAAAACGATAGATTGCCGACGTGAATCGTTTGGATTGAGTAGAAGAGAAATTTTATAAAGGACGTTCTATCTTGGATTTAGACTTATTTGGCTGGATTGTCGTTGCATTCTGTGCGGTGCTGGTGGGGATCTCCAAGACCGGGATTCCCGGGGTTGGGGTTCTGATCGTACCATTGATGGTGCTGGTCATTCCGGCGAGGAAATCGACGGGATTATTACTTGGCATCTTGATTCTGGCGGATGTGTTTGCGATCATATACCATAGGCGGAACGCTAAGTGGGGGCACGTACTCCGGCTGCTTCCAGCGGCGTTTGCGGGGATTGTGGCGGGTTACTTCGGATTGAAGATAGTTCAAGACTGGCAGCTCAAGCCGATTATCGGCGGGATCGTCCTGGTCATGCTGGGTATTAGCTATTGGCGAACAAGAATCAAAGGCGAAGAGGCGCCGATTCCGACGCAGTGGTGGTTCGCCATCGCCCTGGGCTTCACGGCGGGGGTCACGACAATGATGGCCAATGCCGCCGGGCCGGTCATGGTTATTTATCTTTTGGCGATGCGGCTGCCTAAAGTCGAATTTGTTGGGACTGCGGCCTGGTTCTTTTTTGTGGTGAACTGGCTAAAGGTGCCATTCAGTACGAACTTAAATTTGATGACGGTCGATTCGGTGAAACTTAATTTGATGATGCTGCCTTGTATTATCGTTGGAGCGGTCGTCGGGATATTTTTCCTCAAGCGGATTCCGCAAAAGGCGTTCAACGCCGTCGTGCAGATTTTGGCTGTTGCCGCCGCGATTAAGCTTCTGTTTTAAGCGTGATTCTGAGGGATGCTCAGCATAGAATTGAATTGCACTATCGCGGTTCAGGAGTGGTGATTGAAGGTGTTTGAATAGGAGTAGCTTCGTGATATAACGCTATAGGGACTTATTCGATGAATCTTGTATATATTGATGAGTCGGGAAACACAGGGCTTAACTTAAAGGATTCACAACAACCTGTTTTCCTCATGGCCGCAATGGTTTTACCAAAATCAAAATGGTTTTCTTTAGAAAAGCATTTTTACGATATATCAAGTGAGTATTTTGGAAGCCCATTGCCCAGCCCGTTTGAAATACAGGCGAAAGACCTTAAGGGTAATAGTGGTATATTTAAAAAGTTGGATTTTCCCCAACAACTTTCTTTTCGTGATCGGATGTTACAATTGCTTTTAGACAATAAAATAAAAGTCATCTACAGACGAATCATCAAAAGCAAATTCGCAGCTTTTTGTGATCAGCACTATGGCCCCGGTATCAAGGTTAATCCTTATATTATGGCCTTACCTTTCGTATGTACCGAAGTAGATCATTATCTAAGGCAGGCTGATGATCAATTAGGTATGCTTATTTTTGACGAACAGAAGAAGACTCTGGATGATGCCGAACGCTCATTACGTACCCTTCGATTGGATTCCTCGTCAATTCTAAAAACGACTAATATTGTTGAGAAGGGTTTCTTCATTGATTCATCCAAAAGTTTTGCGTTACAACTCGTCGATTTGGCAGCTTACTATATTCGTAAATACGAAGAAAATAAACTCAGATTACATGTAAGTGATGTTGACAAACAGACTTTTGGTAAAATTAGGCAGCTTGTATCGATGGGTGTTGGCTCTAGCGTTGTAGATATTCTCGAGTGGGTCAAAGACCACTATGTAATCAAATAAAAAAGAGCGGCTGCCCCTTACGGGAGGGTCGCCGGACTGGCGGCCACTAACAGTCGCTATCTAAATTATCGTTCAAAAACAAAGCTAAGTCAAGTAAAAAAAGCACTTTTAAGTAGTTTTTCGTTTTTATCGGATATTGATGGATCAAAAATTTGCCAAGGCTAAGGAACGAATGCTCAGGTGGGACCTGAAGGGACGTGATATTGTCGATCCGCGTGTATTGGAGGTGATGGTCGAGGTTCCGAGGGAGGAATTTGTTCCCAGTACACATCGTTCGCAGGCGTATCATGATGGCCCGTTGCCCATCGGTCGGGATCAGACGATTTCTCAGCCGTATATCGTGGCTTTGATGACGCAGGAGTTACGCATTAATCCTGACTGTGAGGTTTTGGAGATCGGTACAGGGAGTGGATATCAGACGGCGGTTTTGAGCAAGCTGGCGAAGAAGGTTTATACGGTCGAAAGATTCAGCGACCTGGCCGATTCGTCGCAGGCGGTTTTGGATCGATTGGAATTCCGCAATATCGAGTATTATGTAGGGGACGGCAGTTGCGGCTGGCCGACGAATCGATTGCCGCCTTCGGGATGCTTCGACCGGATTATGATTACCGCGGCGTTACCGGAGATACCGGAACCTGTTGTTAAGCAGCTTGCCAGGGACGGTTTAATCATCGCTCCCATCGGCGGCGCCGGGGTGCAGGAATTGGTGGTTTGTGAAAAGAAGGCGAATCGATTGATGGAAAGAACGATCTGTGACGTTCGGTTTGTTAAGCTCATCGGTAAGTATGGATTCGATCAATAGTACATTATCGTTCCTGCAAAAGCAGAAATCCAGTATAGTTTGTGAGAGGATGGATTCCCGCCATCGCGGGAATGACAGGAGAGAAAAGGCATAAGCAATGGCTTGCATGAAGATCGGGACATAATCACGATGTTGTCATTCCTGCGCAGGCAGGAATCCAGATAAGGGAAGATGAGACAATTTTATGTCTATATATTGGCCAGTAGGAGAAATGGAACTCTTTATATTGGTGTCACAAGCAATTTATTGAAGAGAGTATATGAACACAAGAATGAACTCGTGGAGGGATTTACACGGAAGTATCATGTGCATAATCTTGTATATTTTGAAACTTACGATGATATCTACGGCGCAATAGCTCGAGAGAAACAAATGAAAAAATGGAAGAGGCAATGGAAGATTAATTTGATCGAGAAATCGAATCCCCAGTGGAGAGACTTGTTTGTTGGTCTGGTCGATTAAGTGGATTCCCGCCTCCGCGGGAATGACAAAAAGTGAAAGGCATAAGGCAATGGTTTGCAAGAAGGTCGAGACATAAGCATGACGCTGTCATTCCTGCGCAGGCAGGAATCCAGATAATTTGGGGAGAGAATGGATTCCCGCCTCCGCGGGAATGACAGGTTGAAGTATTAATCCTTTTGTTGATGATAGCAACGAAATTGAACCATAAAAAGAATAATCAAATTTCGTTATCTATGCCGGTCCAATTCCTCAAAGGTGTCGGCCCGGCCAGGGCTGAGACGTTTGCTCAATGGAGTGTCGAAACGGTTGGGGACTTGCTGGAATATTTTCCTCGCGATTGGAACTTTGTGCCCGAGCCGACAAAAATCGGTTACGTCAAGCCCAACCAAACGGTCAGCCTCATCGGTTTGGTCGAATCGATTGACTATCAGGGCTATCGCCGGCGGCCGCTGCTCGAAGCGTTCGTCAGCGACGATACGGGGATGTGCCGGATTGTGTGGTTTCACGGCGGGTATCTTCGCAATCAATTGGAGCCGGGCCGGGTGATTGTCGCGTCGGGTAAGGCGACGCTGTATAAACATCAACTACAATTAACGAATCCGAAATTCTTCGTTCTCGACGAGGAACATCCGGAGTCGGTCGAATATTTCAGCGGCGGCATTTATCCCGCGAGCAATCGGCTGAGCAGCCGGCAGATCAAGCGAATCATTACGAGCGTTCTCGACAGCGTGACGGATCTCATTCCGGAGTTTTACGATAAAGATTTTTTGAAGAAGGCAGAATTAATATCCCGAAAGGATGCATTTGCCTGGATTCATAATCCGCCGGATGAGGAGAAACTGGCGCAGGCGAAGCGCCGGTTGAAATACGACGAGTTGTTCCTTATGCAGTTGGGATTGGCACTGCGCCGGTATAAGGTTCAACATTTTTCCGAGGCGCCGCCGTGCGTTTGCACCGACGAGATCGACAGCCGGATTCGAAAGCGATTTCCGTTTCTACTCACTGAAGATCAGGATGCGAGCATCTCTGAAATCGTTGCGGATATGGAGAAATCAGAGCCGATGAATCGGCTTTTACAGGGTGACGTCGGCTCGGGCAAAACGGTGGTGGCGCTGTATGCGGCTCTGCTGGCGGTCGCCAACAAAATGCAGGTGGCGATCATGGCGCCGACGGAGATTCTGGCCGGGCAGCATTTCCTCAGTATCGAGAGATATTTAAAAAACAGTCACGTCAAGCGGCTCTTAATCACGGGGGGATTGACCGGAACCAAAAGAAGCGAAACCCTGAAGGCTATCCGGTCGGGGGAAATAGATATTGTCGTCGGGACCGTAGCGTTGTTACAGGCCGATATCGAATTCCAGCAGCTCGGTTTGGTGATTATTGACGAACAGCATAAATTCGGCGTCGAGCAGCGGGCGCAGCTTCGTAAACAGACAACGCCGCACTGTCTCGTGATGACGGCTACGCCGATCCCGCGAACGCTCGCCATGACGGCGTTCGGCGATCTGGATGTCTCGATCATCAAGCACTCGCCGCCGGGGCGGGGCGCGATCGTGACGCGTTGGGTGGACCGGTGCAATCGAAAGAAAGCCTACGAGTTTATCCGTGAGAGACTTCGGGCGAAAAAGCAGGCCTATTTCGTCTATCCCCGCATCACCGCCGACGAGCAGACGGGAGAAGTCAAGGCCGCGACCGATGAGTGGCAGTATCTTTCGACGACGGTTTTTCCGGAATTTCGCGTTGAGCTTCTGCATGGGCAGATGCCTTCTGCGAAAAAACAAGAGATTATGTCGGAATTTCGCAAGGGCAAAATCGACCTGCTCGTATCGACGGTGGTTGTGGAAGTCGGGGTGGATGTGCCGAACGCCACAATCATGGTGATCGAGGGGGCGGATCGGTTTGGGTTGGCGCAATTGCACCAATTAAGGGGGCGGATCGGGAGATCCGAAGCTAAATCATATTGTTTCTTGTTCGCAGAGACGGACAACGAAATCGCCAAAAGCCGGCTGGAAATCATGACGCGAAGCAATGACGGCTTCGAGCTGGCCGAGCACGATCTGAGGTTGCGAGGGCCGGGAGAGATGTTCAGCACCCGCCAGCACGGTCTGCCCGATTTGAAAATTGCCAGTATTGTGGACGATTTCGAGCTGTTGGTGATGGCCCGAAGGAATGCGTTCGAGATGGTCTCCAGCGATCCGATGTTGACGAAATCCGAGCGTACGACCATTCGCCGGGCGCTTTTGGCCAAATTCGGCGATGCCCTCGGATTAGCGGACATCGCCTGATGAATGGCGTTTTTCGGTTTACGAGCCGCGGTTTTAGACTTACAATCTCCTACGTGAAGATTAGCCTATGAGGATAAGTTATAAAAACAATCGCTTGGAGAGGGGGCTTATCGGAGTGAACGCACTGACGGCGGCGGTCGTCGTGGCGTCCTTCGTGTCGCTGTTTGGTTTCGATAAGCCGTTGCTTGCGGCCTGGATTTTGTACACCATCCAGGTGGTTTGTCTGGTTCTGTTTGTTGCCGAAAAGCTCGTCCGCCTGTTCAATGCCGTTTCAAAGGTCGAATTCTGGCGGGCCAACTGGTTTGAAATCCCGCTTCTGATCGGTCTCGGAATCGTGGTAGGCGGGGCCGGACGCTGGTTTTCGATGTCCGGAACGGAAGCGGCTATCATCCAATATTTTGCCATCGGTCTTTATCTGATCGTACAAGTTATTGCAAAGCTTTGCCGGACCAGTGTCAATTTGGCGGCCTCGGGCAAAAATCCGACGCGCACCCTGATTGCCAGTTTTGTGGTCTTGATCATTTCCGGTGCGGGATTGCTCATGCTCCCGGCCGCCTCGACTCCAGGAAGAGAACACGTCAGCTTTATCGACGCCCTGTTCACGGCGACCAGCGCGACCTGTGTCACCGGGTTGATTGTCAAAGATACCGGTCAGGATTTCAGCGTCATGGGACAGGTTGTTATCCTCACGCTGATTCAGCTCGGCGGTCTTGGGATCGTGGTGTTCGGGGCGGTTTTCGCTTTGCTCCTGGGGCAGGCGTTGAGCGTGCGGGAGTCCGTGGCGATGCAGGACTTGCTCAGCGCCAGCACGATCAGCCGGATCGGGAACATGATCGCGTTTATTTTCGTCGCCACGATATTTATTGAAGCGCTTGGCGCCGTGAGTCTCTTCGGGATGTGGAACGGCAATATTGAACATCGATGGTTTTGCAGCGTTTTTCATTCCATCAGCGCATTTTGCAATGCGGGTTTTAGCCTGTTTAATACGAGTTTTATCGAATACCATCGGAGCTGGCAGATTTATTCCATCGTCTGTCCGCTGATTATTCTCGGGGGATTGGGCTTTAGCGTGCTTTACGATCTGGCGAATATTGCGGCCGACAGGGTGAAACGGTTCTGTAAGTTATGTTTCAACAAACAGTACAGATTTGCGATGGAAGCGCCGAAACGGATGCGGCTGCAGACGAAAATAGTGCTGACGGTCAGCGTGTTTTTAATCGTTTTTGGGGCGTGCGCGATTTTTCTTTTCGAGCGTTACGCCGCAGGTCCTGACGTGGATCAAAAAAGCTCCCTTGTCGATCGTATTTCCGGCGCTTTTTTCCAATCGGTCACCGCCAGAACGGCGGGTTTTAATACTGTGGATATTTCGACGATGACGCCGTCGAGCAAATTTATTCTGATTCTGCTGATGTTTGTCGGGGGCTCGCCCGGCTCGACCGCCGGGGGGATCAAGACGGTGACGTTGGCAGTGGTCATTATGACGGCGGTCGCCGCTCTGCGAAGACGTCATGAAGTCGAGATGTTTCGACGCTCGGTTCGGATTGCCGTCGTTGGCAGGGCGATTACGGTCACGTTGTTATTCGTCGCTGCTCTATTTTCTGTAACATTAGCTCTGAGCGTTACGGAGAATTCCAATGGTTTTACCCTGTCGGACATTATGTTCGAAGCCGGTTCGGCCCTTGGGACCGTCGGCCTGACAACCGGGATCACGCCGTTTTTGACAACGGGCGGTAAAATGATTATTATTGCAACGATGCTCGTCGGCCGTCTGGGTCCGTTGACGCTGTTAGCGGCGCTGACCTTTAATTTAAAGCCGGCTCGTTACGACTATCCGGACGAGGCGGTGATTGTGGGATAAGAAGAATTTAGAATTATGAATTTAGAATTTAGAATTGGGATGGGGAAAGCCGTCGTTTTAATTCTTCATTCTCAATTCTCAATTCTCAATTCTCAATTCTAATTTGGAGTGAATGCGATGAAGCGGTTTGCGGTAATCGGATTGGGGAGGTTCGGTCAGAAACTGGCGATTGCGCTGGCTATGAGCGGCGCTGAAGTGATCGCGATTGATAAGGACCGGGACCAGGTCGAGCTCATTGCGGACCAGGTCAGTCATGCGGTCAGGCTCGACAGTACGGATGAAGAGGCCCTCAAGGCCCAGGGAGTGGATAAAGTGGACGTTGCGATCATCGGGATCGGGCAGAGCACGGGTGGCTTCGAGGCGGCTATTTTAACGGTCGTGAACCTCCGCCAAATGGGTATCAACCAGATCTACGCCCGCGCCGAGGACCTGATCGCCGGCGAGGTCTTTTCTAAAGTGGGAGCGACGGAGGTGATCTACCCCGAAATCGAATCGGCCCAGCGCTGGGCCTATAAGCTCATCGCTCCCCAGATCGGCGAGAAAATCGACTTTGCCGAAGGGTATAGCCTCGCTCGAATCAAGGCGCCGCTAAGCTTTGACGGCCGGACGGTCATGGATTTGCAGCTTCGCCAAAAGTACAATGTGAACCTCGTGCTCATTAAGCGGAGCGAGAACGCCCGGAAAATCAAGGGCGAAAAGGGAAAGATTATCAATGTGCCCATGCCGAGCACCGTGATTTACGAGGACGACATCCTCATGGTTGCCGGCTCCGACGTCGATCTGGCGAAGCTCCCGCAAGAATAACGGAAGGCGGAAACAGTATTGAAGGTGGAACATGGCTGTGCTGACGACGGAAATCCTGAATGAGATAATCAGGCGATTAGCCGAGTCAATACGCCCGGAGAGGATTTATCTTTTCGGCTCGCACGCCGCGGGCACCGCGGATAGAGATAGCGACGTCGATCTGCTTGCAATCGTTCCTGACACGAGAAAGTCTTTGCGGGAAATTGCTATCGAAGGAAGAAAAAGCCTCTGGGATTTCAAAATCCCTTTCGATTTGATCGTATGCACGGAATTTCAATTTAACAGGTTTCGCGATGTCAAAAACAGTATCATGAATGAAGCATTTTGCTTTGGCAGGATTGTGTATGGAACCCAAGGCTGAACTTGCCAGACAGTTTCTTATACGTGCTGATGATGACTTGCGAGTATCAGAACTCATTTTAAAAGATTCAGAACCCGTGTTTTGGGTGGTGGCTTTTCACGCACAGCAATGTGCCGAGAAAGCTCTCAAGAGCCTTCTAACCTTTCGTGATATAAGAGCCTGTAAGACACATGACATCGATGATTTGCTTAAGCTTTGTTTACCCATACTCCCGGGTCTTGAGAAGTTTAAGGAGCAGGCAAGTACGTTAACAGCCTATGCTGTGGATTTTCGTTATCCTGTTCAGTATGGTGATGTTACTAAAAAAGAAGCGATCGAAGCACTTGAGATTGCCCGTTCTATCTTCGAAAGCGTTCTTAATGCGCTCCCTGATTTTTATCAGGAATAGTATGTTAGAGGTTTAAAGTAGAATCGAACGTAGATAGGAAAATGGTGACTCTTATGATGATGAACAAAAGATATATCAGCATTCTTTGGTTATTCAGTATGTTGATTTTTCCGGGCTGTAAGGCAAAAAATAACCAGGAGGAACAAAGAGAAACGAATAAACAAGAGCCACCTCAATATGGTATTATTGCGTTTGAGCAGACGGATGATGCTTATGGAAAGACCAACGTTTGGAAATATGAATGGAAGATTGCGTTGGATCCGGAACTGAGTCAGAAAAATACATTCGAACTTTTCAAACGAACGGAGATTATCTCCGTTCACGGCCACGCCGACATTCATCCCCAAATCGCCAGACAGGTGCTTTTGGAAGCCGGTGACATCGAGAAATACAAAGAGAAACAATTGAAGTTTACATTTCGTGTAGGAGATGCAGCTCCCACGGATGACATTTCCAACTATGGGCAGACACTCTCCGGCTGGAGTTATGGGATTTCCATGGGTAATATCGGTACGTCAGACTTTATGCTCTTTCCCGGAACGGGCATGACAAACATCAAGATAAATAAGGAAGGGGACTTTGTCGGCTCCGAGTTGGAACTCATATCCTTTGAGACGGAAAAAGAAGGCGTCCGGTATAAACATCGAGTTGTTTTGAAAAAATACCCATCGAACTCTGAGCAATCGAGGCTGATGTGATATCCGTCCCACAAGAAGAATCATCGTTATTTTTTTCGATATGCTCGAAGGGCGTCGAGGAAGTTTTGCATGTCATCCGGCAGGGGGGCTTCGAATTTGACGATCTCTTCGGTTTTAGGGTGTTTGAATTCGAGCGAAAAAGCATGGAGGGCCACGCGGTTGATGATTGGCTCCTGCACGGCCGGTTCCTCGTCGGCCAATTGCCAGGGATAAACGAGTTTGCCGCCGTACATATCATCGGCCACGATAGGGTGCTTGATGTACGAAAGGTGGACGCGGATTTGGTGCGTTCGGCCCGTTTTGGGGGTGAGTTTCAATAAAGAGAAGCCGCGAAAAGCTTCGAGGACCTCGTAAAAAGTGATGGCTTCTTTACCGGTTTCCGGCCGGATTGTGTACTTCTCTCTGATTTTTGGGTGGACGCCCAGTGG
>JAFGTG010000080.1 GCA_016934255.1 Sedimentisphaerales bacterium | reverse complement strand
TCCCGCATCCACACCGAATCCTTCCGTACCGTCCGGATGAATCAGCTCGACGGATGTGCGTCGCTCCCAATCCCGGCCGTCGTTACCGGCGTTGACGTAGATACCCGTGGAACGGTCAAAAAGATTGGCCAGATCCGTGACTAAAGAAATCGTCGGAATATCCAGTAAGGCATCTTCAATCTGGCCGGACCATTGAGGATTATTCACAATGTCCGGATCCATGCCATAATCGAGCACCTGACCGTTCACACTGCCCGTCGGCCAGCCGGGACCGGGAGCCTGGCCGTTCGGGGATTGCCTTATGACGTCACTCACAAAGATATAGGTTTTCGTCGTAACAGTCGAATCCGCATCGCCCGGTTTGAAGGCGGCGGCCCGAATGGCTGTCGTTCTGTAGATGTTAAGAGGACCGTTATAGATGGAACCAATCCTTGACGTCGGCGTTGAGCCGTCCAGGGTATAGCGTATTTGCGCCCCGGATATGGGCGTGGAGAGCGTCAACTGGAACGCCGTGTCGTAAAATCCCCGTTCGACGCTGAACTCAACTTCCTCCTGGGCACGAAGTACCGGCAATGTGGTACTAAAGCACAACATCAAATACAAAACAACCGTCAAGGGTATCACCCTAATCCTCATTGTAAACCTCATGAACATTCTTCTTTTTAGTATTTTTTATTCCTTGCCCCACATCGATACCTTATTATAGCATATCGACAGAGAAAATTCAATGAGTGAAGCCTTTGTCTCTTCAGGAACGTCGTCATGGAACTACACACTATCGATATCATCATTATCTGTGTCTATCTGGTCTGTACGATTCTGATAGGTTTTTGGGTTTCGAAGCGAGCCTCCAAGGACTTGGACTCTTACTTCCTGGGGGGCAAAACCTTGCCCTGGTATATCCTCGGCGTCTCGAACGCTTCGGGGCAGTTCGACATCACCGGGACCATGTGGTTAGTGTACCTGTGTTTTGTCTATGGCCTCAAAAGTGTATGGATTCCGTGGGTCTGGCCGACGTTTAACCAGATTTTCCTGATGGTTTATGTCGGTATGTGGCTAAGACGTTCGAACGTGCTCACCGGCGCCGAGTGGATACAGACGCGGTTCGGTCGGGGCACTGGCGCCAATCTGGCCCATATAAGCGTCGTTCTTTTTGCACTCATCAATGTTATTGGAATGATCGCTTATGCGTTCAAAGGCATCGGTAAATTCGCTCAAATTCTGCTCCCCTGGAGCTTGAACCAAAATACTTACGCCCTGATTATCCTGACAGTCACGACCCTCTACGTCGTCAAAGGCGGGATGTATAGCGTCGTTTTAACGGAAGTCTTGCAGTTTGCGATTATGACGATCGCCTCCATCACCGTGGGGATAATCGCCATCCATCACGTCAGCCCCGAGATGATCGAGGCGGTTGTTCCCCCCGGCTGGCAAGACCTTTCCTTCGGCTGGAAGCTGGGCTTGAACTGGTCGGGCGCCTTTGACATGGTCCAATCCAGCATCACCGCGGATGGATTTTCTCTGTTCACCGTGATTATGATGCTCATGCTGTTCAAGGGGATCCTGGCGAGTATGGCCGGGCCATCGCCGAATTATGACATGCAGCGCGTTCTGGCCACGCGAAGTCCCAGGGAAGCATCCCTCATGAGCGGCACGGTGAACGTCGTCTTGTATTTTCCCCGTTACATGTTAATCGCGGGATTGACGATATTAGCCCTGGGTCCGCTCCGTGAAACACTTCAAGGCATGTGGACAACCGCTGCTCAGGCCGGCAATAGTCCCGACTTCGAGCAAATCCTGCCGGTCGTCATACAAAGCGCGATCATCCCGGTTGGCCTGACGGGGCTGTTACTGGCGGGATTGCTGGCGGCGTTTATGTCCACGTTTGCAGCGACGGTGAATGCCGGCCCGGCTTACATCGTGAATGATATCTACAAGCGTTTTATCAATCCAACCGCCTCGAATAAAGTCCAGGTCCGAATGAGTTACCTTACGACGATTTTGGTCGTAGCCGTTGGTATTGTGTTTGGTTTTCTGACGGAAACCATTACGGAAGTGACACTGTGGATTGTGGGTGGCTTATATGGAGGATACGTCGCGGCCAACGTCCTTAAATGGCACTGGTGGCGATTCAATGGATTCGGCTTTTTCTGGGGAATGATCATCGGGACCATCGGGGCCCTTGTGGTCCCCCCTATCGTGGAGCACTTCTGGCCCGGCACAAATACGCTCTATGCCTTCCCGGCGATCTTTCTGTTTTCCGCCATCGGGTGTGTCTTAGGGACACTTCTGACAAAACCGGAAGATGATGAAATCCTGAAAAGCTTCTACAAAACCGTTCGGCCCTGGGGTTTCTGGAAACCCATCGCAGATAAAGTCAAAGCCGAAGATCCAGGATTCGAGATCAAGACGGATTGCGCCCGGCATTGGTTCAATGTCGTCGTGGGTATGATCTGGCAAGTTACCCTGGTCGCCCTTCCTATTTATATCGTTATTCAGAATTCCCGAGGTATCGTCAGCACGTTGGTCGTCTTAATCGTTACGACGATAATTCTCAAGAAAAGCTGGTTTGACCGTCTTCCCAGCGACAAATCATGAAACCCTGGTTCACGCAGAATTGGGATGACCGTTGAAACCATACAACAATTCAGTGAATCCGTAAAAAAAGAACTGGATAACAATCTTGTCCCATTTTGGCACGAACGGATCATCGATGCCGAGCACGGCGGATTCATCGGCCAAATGTCCAACGAGGGCAAGATCGATCCCCAAGCCCCCAAGGGATTGATACTCAACGCCAGGCTCCTTTGGACCTTCTCGGCTCTACATCGATTCACTCAAGATCCTCGAAGTCTTAATATGGCCCAACGGGCCTATGAGTATCTTGAAGATTATTTTTGGGATCGTGAATATGGGGGGACGTTTTGGCAGGTGGACTTTCAGGGACACCCCCTGGATGATAAGAAGAAGATTTATGGCCAGGCCTTTTATATTTATGCGCTGGCCGAGTACTACCAAGCATTCGGAGAGACCTCGTCGCTCCAGCGTGCGAAAGAATTGTTCGATCTCATCGAAACGCATAGCCGGGATCAAACCTATGGGGGTTATATCGAGGTGTGTAACCGGAACTGGACCGTTGCCGAAGATTTGCGGCTCAGCGAAAAGGATATGGACGAAAAGAAGTCCATGAACAACCACCTGCACTTGCTGGAAGCTTATACGAATTTATATCGCATCTGGCCGGATGCTCCGCTTCGGGAGCGTTTGAAAGAACTGATTGATATATTCGAGAAGCCTATCGCGGACTCGGCGTCGGGACACTTATTCCATTTCTTCAATGAGGCGTGGGAACCCAGGTCGGCCAACTATACATTCGGTCACGACATCGAGGCCAGTTGGCTGCTGTGCGAAGCCGCTGAGGTTCTAAATGATCAAAAGGCAATGTCACAAGCCCAGGATTTGGCTCGGCGACTGGCCGATGTCACTCTGTATGAAGGTCTCGACGAAGATGGCGGCTTATGCTACGAAGGCGAGGCCGGTCAAGTCACGGACTCGAATCGCGAATGGTGGCCGCAAGCCGAGAGCGTCGTGGGGTTTATCAACGCCTATGAACGGTCGGGCGATCCGTCGTTTCTCAACGCGGCCCAAAAGGCCTGGGATTTCATCGAAGAGCATTTTATCGATAGGGACCATGGCGATTGGTTCTGGCGTATCGATCCGACCGGACGACCTGATCCGGCGGAGCCAAAGGTTTCACAATGGAAAGGCCCCTACCATAGCGTGCGCGCGTGTTTAGAGACGATCAGAAGACTCACTCAGATCGAACAAGGATAGGCATTGCAGGAGGATAGAATCAATGCAGGAACAAGAATATCAAGAACGAGTTAAGCAACTCATGGCCGACTATAAAGCCCTGATTAAGCGGCCTAACATCAAAGCAAGGGTCACAAACGGTATCGTCGAGCGTTATCAATATCCCGTCCTGACAGCGGCACATACGCCCGTTTTCTGGCGTTACGATCTCGACCGCGTCCAAAATCCTTTCCTCTGCGAACGCATGGGGATCAATAGCGCGTTTAATGTCGGCGCTATTGAACTGGATGAGCGCATTTATTTGATGGCGCGGGTCGAAGGAGCAGATCGCAAGTCGTTCTTCGCCATCGCCGAGAGTCGCACCGGCATCGACGGTTTTCGATTCTGGGACTATCCGGTGGAGATGCCTTCTGCGAATCCGGAGGAAACGAATGTTTACGACGTCCGCCTGACCCAACACGAGGATGGTTGGATTTACGGGCTTTTCTGCGCCGAACAACACGATCCGGAGTACCCGGAAGACCCATCCGCCGCCATTGCTCGCTGTGGCATAGCACGCACCAGGGACCTGAAAACGTGGCAACGATTGCCCGATCTCAAAACGCCTTCGGCTCAGCAACGCAACTGCGTTCTGCACCCCGAGTTCATCGACGGTAAATACGCCTTGTACACGCGTCCGATGGCCGACTTTAAGTCAACCGGGACCGGCGAGGGAATCGGATGGGGATTGTGCGAAAACATCGAGCACGCCCGAATCACCGAGGAAATTATCGTGGACCGGTGCACCTATCACACCATCACAGAGGGCAAAAACGGCCAGGGACCGGCTCCGATCAAAACGAAAGAAGGCTGGCTCCATCTGGCGCACGGTGTGCGTGACACAGCAGCCGGATACCGTTACGTGCTCTATATGTTTTTGACGGACCTGAACGCACCATGGAAAATGATTGCCAAACCCGGCGGCTACTTCATGGGCCCGAAAGGACAAGAAAGAGTGGGCGATGTCTCCAACGTGCTCTTCAGTAACGGCTGGGTCGCCCGCGCCAACGGCGAGGTGTTCATCTACTACGGCTCCTCCGATACGCGAACTCACGTGGCGACAAGCACGGTGGACAGACTTTTAGATTACGTCTTGAACACGCCGCCGGATGGGCTGCGTTCGAGCCGATGCGTTGAGCAGCGATGCGATCTGATTAAGAAGAATCTCGCCAATCCCTGGTGGAAGCCGGGTGAGAAAGTAACGTGAAATTTCTTAAATAATCAACGCAACTCTTGACAAAATATTTTGAATATGTTAAGGATATAGGAGTATTTTTTCTTTAATAGCTCAAATATCCTGGAATACCTCCTTGAAGGTTCGGATTTTTGCAGCATCTCCGACCTTGGGTCGGGAAAAGTTGATTCACGTCTTCAGGAGAGTACAAGTGGGGTGTTTTGTGCTCTTTTTTGACAAACAGAAGGAGAGAGTCCGGCATGTACAAACACAAAGGCTTTACACTCATCGAGCTTCTGGTCGTGATTGCGATCATTGCGTTATTGATGGCGATATTAATGCCCGCGTTGCAGCGTGTAAAAAAGCAGGCCAGAGGCGTGATGTGCCAGGCGAATCTCAAACAATGGGGTACGATCTTCGCCTTGTACACAGACGACAACAACGGCCAATTCCCCGACCGCAAGAGCGGCAGCGACGGCTACGGGCGATGGATGGACTCCATGCGGGATTATTATATTACCACCGAAGATATCCGCTGCTGCCCCGTCGCCTCTCGGATCGCCAATCCGGAGATGATCGATGGAATCGACTGGTGGGGAAGTAAAGATCTCGCCTGGGGAAAGATACCCGGCTGGGATGCCGGAGGAGGCCGGACTATCGGTTATTACGGGAGCTTCGGGGTAAATGGTTACATCTACGTGCCGGTGGGGGATAACGTCTATGGGAAACCGCCCGAAAGATTCTGGAGAACGGTCAATGTCAAGGGCGGCAATGAAATCCCCATGTTTCTGGATTGCTATTTCTGGTGCGGATGGCCGGACGACGACGACACACCTCCTGAATTTGACGGCCACCAGACGCGCAGCGATGAAAATGCCATGAACCGTTATTGCCTGAATCGCCATGATGGATTTATCAATGCCATCTTCATGGATTACCACGTGCGTCCCGTGGGGCTCAAGGAGCTATGGACGCTCAGGTGGAGCCGAAGGTTCAGTAAGATCAATGCCTGGTCCACGGCCGGCGGCGTCCGACCGGAAGATTGGGCCAATTACGGAACCGGCTGGATGGCAAAATTTAAAGACTATTGAGAACACGTGGCGCATTCGAATGCGCTTTGGGTCTTTGAAGGAAGGAGTTCGGATCAATTCGTGAGGAGTAGGTTTCGGTTGTCTTTTGGATGATATCTCCCAGAGAATTCCTACCTTCTGAATAGGAAATTGTATTTGGAGGAAAGAAAATGTCTGAAAGAAAAATTGTCGGAACATTACTCTGTTTACTCCTTATATTGGGCTTCTCAACCTCACCAGTCATGGGCGCCGATATTTTGTTCATCGCGGCGATGGAGGATCCGTTCATAGAGGGTGACGACATGCTCAAGGCGTTCATAGAAGGTCTTGGGCATACGGTCACGTACTTTGACGACGCCGAAGATGAAGCGACGACCGAGGCGGCGGCCGCGGCGGCGGATATGGTCTTTATTTCCGAATCGGTCAGTTCCGGTGAAATCAGGACCGAAATCACAGAGATCGAAACGCCGATGGTGATTACCGAAGCCTGGGGCTACGATGAGATGGGTTTGACGCTCGGCACAGGTGAAGGACTGGAAGTGGCCACGACCGAAATTGAGATCGTCGCTCCCGGACATCCCCTGGCCGCGGGTTTTACCGGGACGGTGAGCGTTTTGACGGATATTGAGAGTCC
>JAFGTG010000079.1 GCA_016934255.1 Sedimentisphaerales bacterium | reverse complement strand
TTTTTCGGTTACGTTTCTGGAAGTAAAATCGACTGGTTGATGTGATAGGCTTTAAAAAACGACAGGTAATTGTGCTACAGTCTCAAAAAGTAATAATTTTTGGCACATTTGTCGCACAAGCATTTTTTTTGACGGGACCTTTGTCATTGACAATTGAAGATTTACGATTGACGATTTCTCTGTGCGCTCTCTGGCTCTAATCCGCGAAACCCGTGCAATCCGCGGTTGAAATAATATTTCACTTGACAAGCAGATGATATATTTTGTATTATACCTAACTAAATGATTATTGATTATTGATTATTGACTAATAATAAAAAAGACAGGATGGAGAGTATCAGGAACTCAGGAGAACAGGGAATTGAATAGCGAACACCGAATGTCCAATATCCAATGTCGAAGTCCAAGAATCCGAGTCATCCGCGAAACGTGTGCCACCTGTGCCTTAGGTATAGGTATCCGCTGTTAATGAAAAAACAAATTTATCCTGAGCGCAGTCGAATGGATCCGAAACAAGAATTGAGTTGGTGTTCATTCGTGTGCATTCGTGGTTGAAATCTGTGTATAACTGTTAAATCTGTGGCTATAAATGCACAAAATTTTACAAAAGTTCACAAAAATTTACAAAAATGCACAAAACAGCACAAATCCGTGTCAGAAAAAAACAAAAATTGGTGTTTATTCGCGTTCATTCGTGGTTTCATTTTGCAAAACAAAGCCAATTCGTATTGCGTGATGCGTGATGCGTATTGCGATAACGAATTTGAAAAACAAACCCAATTTCAAACGGAAAGGAGGTTCCAAACGCATGCCCTAAAGAGATTGCCACGGCCCTCCTGGACTCGCAATGACATTGAGAACTCTGCTCCTTCGTGCCTTAGCGTCTTGGTGGCCAATTTCTAAAAACAAAGCCAAATAGCCGGCCGATGGCCGGAAATCCTAAGCACTAAATTCTAAATCCTAAATGATTGAAAAAACAAAGCCAATCCGTTAAAGGATAAATGAATGTAAATATTTAATTAGAAATGAATTACATCAATATCTACTGTAGGAGGCCCCGAAAAACAAAGCCAATTTGCGGGTAAAACAGAAGAAGGGACGATGAAACCCTCGTCCATCGTCCCTCGTCTATCGTCTATCGTTGCTCGTCAGACCATTAGACCTGTTCCGGCACGACGTACGGTCCGCGATAGGGACGCGCGAGGAGCCGGTTGGCCTGCTCGTTGTTCGTGAAGGTCTCGGTCTTCGGATCGAACTTCAGCATCGGGCCGAGTTGATAGGTGCTCTTCGCTAAATCGAGGCCCAGCGTGCCCTTAACGGTCTGCTGGATGGTCTCCCAGGACTTGGCGATTTCCTCGTGTCTGTCGAGCACGTCGGGCCGGGTTCGGCCGGAGACCTGCCGGCCCAGGCGGTAGGATATGTTGCCCAGGTGACAACAGGCGCTGGACGGATGGCCCTCGGTGATGCTCGCGTGGAGGTCGCTTTCCTTGCGTGAGCGGACGCAATGAATGAAGTTCTCGAAGATGTCGCCGGGGCCCATCTTGACGTCCACGTCCGCCAGCGGCTCGGGCGTATTGCTGCCCTTGGGGTAGAATTTTCCGCCTTTGATGACGCCTTCCTCGAGGTAGAACTCGTTCGTGACTTTCTTCGGGTACTTCTTGCCGTCCAGGCCGGCTCGATCCACCAGGCCAATGACCTCGAAAACGAGCAGCGGGCCGCCGAAGTCCATGATGGTCAACTGGCAATTCGGCGTCTGGGCCTGATCGGTATAGGGGGCATAGCCTTCGGTCGAGTTCACCCAGCGACCGCCCATGCTGATGACACTGTTGGGCAGCACGCCGCCGGGGATGGCCCAGCGGGCGATGTCCATCTGGTGGACGCCCTGGTTGCCGATCTCCCCGCAGCCGAAGTCCCAGAACCAGTGCCAGTTATAGTGGACGATGTTCTCGTGGTACGGCTGCTCCAGGGCCGGGCCGAGCCAAAGGTCGAAGTTCAGATTCGGCGGCGGCGTTTTGACGGGTTTGAAGCCGATGCTCCAGCGCCCTTGTCCGTTCTTGGAAGCCCAGGCCTTGGAAACGAGCAGCTTGCCGTATTTGCCACTGGCGATAGCGGCGACCTGTTTGGCCCAGCCGCTGCTGGACCGGCTCTGCGTTCCGTGCTGCACGATCCGTTTATACTTTTTCGCGGCTTCGACACACTTGCGGCTCTCGAAGATATTATGGCTGCACGGCTTCTCGACGTAAACGTCTTTGCCCGCCTGGCAGGCCCAGATCGTAATCAACGAATGTGTGTGGTTGGTTGTCGCGATAGAGACGGTATCGATGCTCTTATCTTCCAGCATTTTGCGGACGTCCACGTACGTATCGACCGGCTTGTTGGCGTCTTTGAACGGTTTGGCGCGTCTTTCCAATTGGTTACTGTCCACATCGCACAGCGCGGCCATGCGAACGCCTTGCATGTCATCGTAAGCCTGGATGTGCGAGCTGCCTCGGCCGTGGATGCCGACGACCGCCGCGCGAATGGCGTCGTTGGCCCCGCGGGCGCGGGAAAACGGTTTGGCCATCGCCAGGCCGGCGCCGGCGGCGAGGGAGCCTTTCATAAAACTTCGGCGTGTGAAACGGTTCATAAGCAATCTCCTTTCATTGGTCGTATGTCGTCGGTTGTACATTGTCGGTTGTCATATAAGGATAAACATAGCTCAAATACGACGTTGAAACAAGGGGGAAAATTGAAAATGCCGTAACGGCATAATCCGGCTTCATACAATGGTCTCTTCGATCACCCGGGCTATGATATAGTCCGGCAACTTATTCAGGCCCGGCCTGGCTTCATACGCCGTAATAATGCTCCGATCTGGAAAGGCCCCGACGGCCGTGATGAGCTCTTCGGCTAACTGTCTCAGCTTTTCAGGCGTGACATTCGGCTCCGTTCTCTCGCGTGCGGCTTCCACCAACGCTTCAAATTCGGCCCGGCTGTCGTACCAATTCAACTGCATCTCTAATTCAAATGCGTCTTTCGCACGGCTCCGATCGAAGACATATTGAATCCCAAACGGATTATAAAGCTCGATGCGCTCCTCCACGAACGCCAGGCACGCATCCCGGTAAGCCGCGTGCTTTTCACGATCGAAATCCTTAAATCCACGAAAGGCCACTTCTTCGGCAAGCAATGCATCAATCCGCCCTGCAAGATGCTCCTTACAAGCTTCCAGCCGGTCATAAAGGGCTTCGTAATATGCTTTCAAAAGGACGCTGGTCTCACTCATCAATTGCTCTCAAGTTCATCGATGGACGTCTGGACCAGTTTCAGAAAACGAGTGTTGAGACTCCCATTGCGTTTGCCGGGACACTGCGTAAAGACAAGCACAATCAGATTCCCGGCCGGATCGACCCACGCCTTTGTGCCGTCCGCCCCGCCGTGAGAGAAGATGCCGTCTCTGTCCACGTTCCAGCCGTACCCGTAGTAATTGTCCCGCTGTATGCGTTCCTCGGGCGTGTATATCGAGGCGGTCAGGGCCGACGTCATCAGCCGGACGGTCTCTTCTTTCAAGATACGTTTTCCGTTGTAGATACCGCCGTTGAGGAACATCTGGCAGAAGATCGCATAATCCATCACCGTCGAAATCATCCCGCCCGACGCCCGAACGAACGGATATTGCGGCGGATCGCCCGGCTTCCAATTAATAGTCCAACCGCCTCCCTTTTTCTCACGATACACGACCGACATGCGATTGAGCTTTCCGTCCAGCTTGTCGGCGACTTCCTGGTGGTAGCTATCCACCATGCCGAGCGGCTTGTAGATGCGATCGGTTAAAAAGACCTCCAAAGGTTTACCAGAAGCTATCTCGATAAGAGCGCCCAGGGTGTTGTATCCCGGATTGTTGTAGCTGTACGTCGTCCCGGGCGGCTCTTCGACGCCGATTTGTCCAAAACGGTCCACTTCGATCTGAAGGTTGGGGGCATTCGGATATTGGGACGATTTCTGGATTAGCGGCTTGATGAAAATCTCTTGAATGCGAAACCCACTGGTGTGAGTGAGCAAATGGTGAATCTTAATGTCACCCGAACGATAATTATCGAAGGCTTGAATATGCTTGCGAACGAAATCATTGTAGTTTAGCTTCCCCTCTTCGACTAAAATACTGATACCCGCGGCAACAACGGGCTTGGTATTCGAGGCCATTCTGAACATCGTATCTTTTTGAATGGGAATACGGTTCTCTTTATCCTTCCACCCCACCGCCTCGTGGAGCACGACTTTTCCGTCACGCGCCACCAGCAGTACAACGCCGGGAATCTGGTCCTTCGCCACGGCCGTTTCGTACATGTGGACAGCCGATTTGAGTATGGTTTCATCCATTCCTACCTGGGTGGGATCGCCCGCGGAAAGAACGACGTCCCGCGCGAACAGTGCGTTCGGAACCGCGACGAAAATCATAACCAGTGTTAACACATAGCGTTTCATATTGAATCTCCTAATCACAACCTTAGACGTCAGCTACTCAACAACCGGATCGGTACGTAAGCGAACGGTGACTTCCAGAACGCCTTGCGATCCGTTTTTGCGAACGGCAATCCGATTATGTTTCTGTCCGTCCGCCAATGGTAATCGATCAATGCGAATTGTGCAATCCGCCGGTACCTCTAACGTAGCCCGGCCCTGTTGCCCCTCAATGACAACAGTTCTGCCACGCTGTTGAACAGGCAGTTTGGTCTGCCAATAAAACTCGACGGCGTTCCCCCGTGCCAAAATATAGTCGTCTCGAATGACCCATGTTTCGGGCGAAGGTGAATCCCAGGAGCGTATCCATTTACGGTAATAACGATCCCAGCCCGGCGTCGCATCGATGCGAGCGTGAAACGATTTCTCATCCCCGTGACCGACGGGCTTGACCTCGACCGGCAGCGGCCTCTGAGGATGTGCCCGCTCCGGCATGCCGACCGGCACGAGCATATTGTGACGCTGACAGTGTTTGTAAACCGCGTGAATGGGATTGTCGTAATCACATATCCCCAGGTCCAGGGCGAAAGCCTGTCCTGCAAACTCCAATACAAAGCTGCCTTTGTCTTCATGCGTATGATCCGCTCCGGCCTGATGTCCCATAATGAAAAGCTTAACCTGTTGACCGTTCAACGATCGGGCGGATGCTATATATCCCGTATCCGGCAGCGAGATAAAGGCAGGCAACGGCGGACCTGTCTGTGCCGACGGCGGTTCTCCTTCGCGCACTAATAATTTATTGTACATCGTGGTCCAATAGCTATCAGGCATAAGTTCGGACAGGATTTCCAAGGTGTCACGATTTAAAGAAGAATCGGAATCACAAATCGGGATGGCGTCGTCGGCCGTGATGGAGGCAACGGTCATCGCATAATTCACTGTGGATTTCAAAACATCCGGAATCAACTCAGAGATCGTCAGATTTCGGGAGCGCGCGTAATACTTTATCGCTTTATAGTTCTCACGAACGATAGGATTGAAATAGCCCGGCCCTTCGAGCGTGCCGCCGTCCGGCTGGATGACATGTTCCAAATTGTTCACGGCATCCCGATAAGCCAGGTCGGTATAGGGTTTGACGCGGGGCCACTCGCGTTCGAGCACTAAATACGCATACATCCGTCCCGTGTTGAAGTAGGCTAATTGATTGCAGTGAAAAATATATTCATGCCGCCACGCGACATAGTTGATCGGCCCGACCCCTTCTTCCGCCAGACGGCGCATTAGAAATTGGCGTCCCGTCTCTGTGAACGCCTCGCCAGCCAGGTCCAGGATCATCGCAATATCTTGAGCCGTATAAGAACGACGAAAGGCCCGGTCCTCCCAGGGGCCGGCGGGAAGATGAGACATAAAACCGGTGTCCCAGTGTCCGCTCATGGCCAGGGACAAAGCATATCGGGCCGCCACGCGAAGCGCTTCGGCATCCCGAACCACAAGGCCGGCAATCGCTATATCCGGATCGCCCTCCAGACGAGCCTGAAATTGATCGCGCACACGACCGTGGCCCCTGCTTTGCCCTCCGCTATTGACAAACTCGTGAATCCCCTTTTCCGGATGCAAATGATGAGCGGCCGCCGCCTCCTGAGAGTATCGCGATTGCCCGTGCTCTTTGACGGCCCGTTGATGTTGCTTGCGTAATTCCGCCAACTCATCAGTATTCAAAAAGATACCGTATCGCGGCTCGAATTTCGTAATTTGATCAACCGGTTTAATGTGCTTCACCCACCGGATGCGTGAGTAATCCCAAAGCGCCGTGTAGCGATTCATCCGATCCGTATTTTGCAGGCCGATCCAGTGAAACCATCCGGCGCCGGATCCTTCCGCATTGGCCTCGATTTCGAAGACAAGTCTCTTGATAAGCTTGGCTCCACATAAATCAAGGCTGTGCTCCGTCGCATTTTGCAACTCCGGCACTGAGGTATAGACTCGTTCTCCTACGTCGGTGAACGCTGTGATTTTAAACGTGGATTGTTTCGGTGTTGTTAGGCGTACGAGCAACCGGTCGTAATTCGAGCAATCGACGTTGAAATCTCGAACCATTCGCAGGGCCGGACCTCGGGTGGGCTTCGAGGCCCATTCGAAAGCGACGGCATCCCAGTTTTGCTGGATATGAAGTCCCCAATCGTCGCCCGGACTGACCGTCCATTGATCGAATCCACTCAAGCCCGGCGCCCAGAACGGCTCGATAATCGCCTCAGCCACATTAATCGGGATCGGCATGAAAACAGGTTCGCCCTGCCCCGCAACAATACTAACGCTCAATTCAAGAAGCACCACAGACGCAAAAATTCTCATCAAATGCATTTAGATTATCCTTATCATTGGCCAAGCAAGCTGTATATTGGAAACAAAAAGTGAGCTTAGAAATACATAAAACACCTCATAAAGTCAAGGTCCGACCATACGACAAGACCTCGCCTCTAAGGTTCAATGGGACAGGTGCGATTACGGAATGCATGCGGACTATTTTATAAACCACTTGTTTCAGGCCTGAAAATAATATCTAATAGGATTGATTTTAATGGATGAAAGCTTCGACGGCAGTGAATCTCATTTGGAGGATTTTGAAATATGATGAGCTATGATCGTAAAGGATTTACCTTGATAGAGCTTTTGGTTGTCATCGCCATCATCGCGGTTCTGATCGCTATCCTGGTTCCATCCTTGAATCGCACCAGGAAACAGGCAAAGTTCATGGGCTGCAAAGCCAACCTGAAATCCTATGCCATATTGGCGTTCATGTACGCGGATGACAATGACAGCGTGATGCCCAATGCCTGGACGAGTTTTTACAGTCAGCGAACCTATCGCAACGAGCCACACCGGTATTGCCGGTGGCACAATCCCGACTGGGACCTCGAAAAGCATCCCGAGTACGCCGGGCCGTTTTGGCCTTATTTGAAGGGC
>JAFGTG010000078.1 GCA_016934255.1 Sedimentisphaerales bacterium | reverse complement strand
TTTGTTCTTATTGAGCAAACCGAACGTAAGGATCGTTTTTCGATCTTCGAGGCCGAATTTATGCTTGTAATAGTTACTGTCCACAAACGGTAAATCAGGAATGCCGTGCGCGATGAGTTTGATCTTTCCCGCGGGGATGCCATATATCTCATGGAGCATATCCACGCCGCGTTTATTCATCGTAACGACACGGTAGGAGGCTTTACAGACGTCCACTAACATCTTTCGGTAGTCCGGATCCGGATCATCGAGAACCGTATGAAGCGTCGTGATAATAGGGGCTTTGAGCCGATCGAGGAGCAGGCTCAGATAGGCGCCGGCGGTTCCGCCAAAAAGACCGAACTCATGCTGAATGGAAACGAGATCGACATGGCTGAAATTAATATAGTCTGCGGCACAAATATAATCGCTTTTTACATTCTGACGAATCTCGAACTTAACCGGATTGTCGTATTTATGGTCCCCCGACCGCATAGCGACGACCAACGGCTCAAATTCGCCTTCAGCAGCAGCGGCGGTGCTTGTAATGAGGTCCGAGGTAAACGTCGCGATTCCACATTTTCTTGGCGGAAACGAGGAGATAAAAACCACTTTTTTCGCGATATTTTTCGGCATCCGCAATATCCCATTTCAAATAGCTCTCACACAAGCCCTCCTATTTTAGGGATAGAACTGCCCACCGTCAAGGAATTTGCCGCCGGACCGACCGAAAATATATTTTCTAATAAAAACACTTTTTTGTATCATCCCCTCTCAAAAAGGGGAAATTTTAAGTTCATATGAGTTTTTTTCAATTTTTCCTGATTTTCTGTTGCACCAGAAGGAATCTGAATCGTATAATTACCTACCGTCAAAGTAGGAATAAAGGAACAATACAATTATGAAACTATCAACACGAACACGATATGCCGTACGGGCCATGATCGAATTGGCCAGGCACGATTTAAACCGGCCCTTACAACTTAAAATCATTGCGGAAAGGCAGGAAATCTCCGTCAAATATTTAGAGCAACTCATGGCGGTTCTCAAATCCGCAGGACTCATTAAGAGCATCCGAGGCTCGAAGGGAGGGTATGTTCTCGCCAGGGGCCCGAACCAAATCGCCCTGAGCGATATTTTGCATTGTGTGGAAGGACCTATCACAACCGTCGAGTGCGTGGAGGACTGTACAACGTGTACGCGGGCAGTAGATTGCGCCGCCAGAGAAGTCTGGACACGGGTTGAAAAGGCCATCGAACAGGTGCTCAAGTCATTTACGCTCCAGGATGTGGCGGATATGGCATCGAAAACCAATCATTCGGACTACCAAATATAGAAACAACAGGAACAAACTATGAGTGCGATATTCGAGGACATAACCGGGGCCGTCGGTTACACGCCGTTGATTCAACTTAATAAGCTTGGCTCGCAAAAAGCCACCATTTTAGCGAAGCTCGAATCCAAGAACCCGTGTGGTAGCGTTAAAGACAGAATTGCCTACGCGATGATTAAGGCCGGAGAGAAAGAAGGCCTCATTAATCCGGATACGGTCATCATCGAACCGACCAGCGGCAATACGGGCATCGGGCTGGCCTTTATTTGCGCCGCGAGAGGCTATCACCTGATCCTGACGATGCCGGAATCGATGAGTATTGAACGCAGGAAAATATTACAGCATTTCGGAGCCGAACTAGTTCTCACCCCCGCCGAACGGGGCATGTCCGGTGCCGTTGAAAAAGCAGAAATGCTGGTCGCTGAAAAGGCGAATGCCTACATGCCCCAGCAATTTAAAAACCCGGCCAATCCTCAGATTCACAGGGAAACCACGGCCAAAGAGATCTGGCTCGATACGGACGGTCGAGTGGACATTCTCGTGGCGGGAGTCGGTACGGGCGGTACGATCACCGGCTGCGGCGAGGCGTTAAAGGAAAAAAACAACGATCTGAAAGTCGTCGCCGTCGAGCCGAAGGACTCTCCCGTCCTATCCGGCGGCAAACCCGGCCCCCACAGAATACAGGGTATTGGAGCGGGATTCGTCCCGGACGTGCTGAATGTGGATATCCTCGACGAGATTATCCAGGTCTCGAACGAAGATGCGTTCGAGACGGCTCGGCAACTGGCTTCCCAGGAAGCGATCCTTTCCGGAATCAGCGGCGGGGCGAACGTGCGGGCGGCGATCGAGCTGTCGCGCCGGGCGGAAAATGAGGGCAAAGTCATCGTAACCTTCATCTGCGACACCGGCGAGAGATACATCTCCACTGAAATGTATCGGTAAACGCATTCAACGGTTGATCCCGTTGGGACGAACAACCATGCAAACAGGACGGCTAACCGATAAAAAAATCCAGGAGCTGGTCGGCGAAATCGCTCGAACCTATGAAGGCGACATCGGTATTAACTTTATCGACGTCTCCAATCTACCCGTTCGAGACAAGATTTTACAGGTTCTCGATCTGCTCATGGAAATCCTTTTCCCCGGCTATACCGGAAAAAGGACGGTCACAAAATCCAACATCAATTTTATCGTCGTTGATATTCTCTATCACGTCTATACGGAACTGTCCGAACAGGTCGAAAGAGCCTTTAAATATCAATGTCGAATGCAGGATTGCGATACCGGAGACTGCCGGAGAGCGGCGGAAGACGTCACACTTCACTTATTGACGCAACTACCTAAAATCCGAAGTCTGCTCAAGGGTGATGTGGGCGCCGCCTTCGATGGAGATCCCGCCGCGAAATCCTATGAGGAGATTGTGATCAGCTATCCTTGCATGATCGCCATCGCGACGTATCGTATCGCTCACGAGCTTTATCTGAGAGAAGTCCCGCTGATACCACGAATCATGAGCGAATGCGCACACTCGAAAACAGGCATCGACATTCATCCGGGCGCCCGAATCGGCGAAAATTTCTTCATCGATCACGGTACCGGCGTGGTCATCGGCGAGACAACGATCATCGGCAATAACGTTAAAATCTATCAGGGCACAACGCTGGGAGCGATGAGTTTCCCGAAGGATGAACGAGGAAGAATTATCAAGGGACAAAAAAGACACCCGACCATTGAGGACGATGTAACCATTTACGCCGAGGCGACCATATTAGGAGACATCACGATCGGCAAAGGCGCTACTATCGGCGGCAACGTTTGGGTCAAACAGTCCGTACCTTCCGGATATACCGTCATCACGGCCAATCCTGATTTAGTCTGCAAGACCCCCAAAACCGAAGGGGGCGTTTACGAGATATAAGATGAATGAAAAGCTGATTAGAAAAATCGAACAACTGAAAGAACGCCGAAATGCCGTTATTCTCGCACATAACTATCAACCCGGCGAAATACAGGACCTGGCCGATTTCACCGGCGATTCATTAGGTTTGAGCATCAAAGCGTCACAGACGGATGCCGATACCATTGTATTCTGTGGTGTATTGTTTATGGCCGAAACGGCCGCTATCTTGTCACCGGACAAAACCGTTCTCCTACCTGAAATAAACGCCGGTTGTCCTATGGCGGATATGATTACCGCCGACCAATTGCGCCAGTTGAAGCAAGAGCATCCGGAGGCCCTGGTGGTCTGCTATGTGAATAGCTCCGCGGAGGTGAAAGCGGAAAGCGATTACTGTTGCACCAGCGCCAACGCGGTCGAAGTCGTACGTTCATTACCGGAAGATAAGCAGGTTCTTTTTGTTCCGGACCAGCATCTCGGCCAGTTCGTCGCCGAGAAGACCGGCCGGGATATTACCTTATGGCCCGGCTATTGCACGTCTCACGTTTTCATAACGACTGACGATATCCAGGCCGCCAAGGCGAAATATCCGGAGGCAATCGTTATGGCTCATCCGGAATGCACCGAGCCAGTCAAAGCGCTGGCGGATGAACTGCTCAGCACAAGTCAGATGCTCAAATTAGCCGCCCAGGGCGTCGCCAGGCAATTTATCATCGCGACGGAAACGGGCATCATACACAGCCTGAAAAAACAAAATCCGGACCTTGAATTCATCCCGGCCAGCCACAGGGCTATCTGTCCGAATATGAAGAAAATCACCCTGGATAAAGTGATCGCCTCGCTGGAAGAGATGCAATACGAAATCACCCTGCCCGAAGCAATCAGCACCCGAGCAAAAAAGGCACTGGATCGAATGGTTGAGATTCTACCGACAAAATAGAAAGGATTGAAGATGGCAGAGGTGCCTCAGTATCATTTGGAAACGTTGGCTTTGCACGCCGGGCAAAAGGTGGATTCCGAGACACTCAGCCGGGCGGTCCCAGTGTATCAAACGACAAGCTATTGTTTCAAAGACTCCGACCATGCGGCGAACCTGTTTGCATTGAAGGAATTCGGCAATATCTATACGAGGTTAATGAATCCGACAACCGACGTGTTGGAAAAACGTTTGGCGGCTTTGGAAGGTGGCGTGGGCGGTTTGGCACTAAGTTCGGGGCAATCCGCGATTTACGTGAGCATCCTCAACATCTGCGGAGCCGGTGGCCATATTGTTGCGTCGAACTCGCTCTACGGCGGAACGGTCAACCTTTTCCGCCATACGTTACCCAAACTCGGTATCCAAGTAACATTTGTCGATCCGAGAGATCCGAAGAATTTCGCTAAAGCGATCGACGATACTACTCGTCTGGTGTATATCGAATCCATTGGCAATCCCAAAAATGACATCATGCAATACGACAAAATCGCCGACATTGCACACGAACACGGGGTACCCGTGATTTGCGACAATACCGTTCCAACGCCGATCCTCCTGCGTCCTATGGAGCACGGCATTGATATCGTGGTGCATAGCTGTACGAAGTTTATCGGTGGGCACGGTACAAGTATCGGCGGAGCGATTGTCGATTCGGGTAAATTCGACTGGACGAACGGCAAGTACCCCGAACTGACCGAGCCCGATCCAAGCTATCACGGTGTGAAATATGTGGAGTCCTTTGGCTCCCTAGCTTATATCATCAAAGCCCGAACCCAGTTACTGCGCGATATGGGAAGCTGTATGTCCCCCTTTAATGCGTTTTTGTTCCTCCAGGGATTGGAAACCCTGCATTTACGAATGCCCCGGCATTCCGAGAACGCCATGAAACTGGCGCAGTGGCTCGAAAACCAGGCACAGGTGACTTGGGTCAACTATCCTGGGCTTGAATCGCACCCGGACCACGCGCTGGCCAGAAAATATCTACCAAACGGCCAGGGCGCCATCTTAGGTTTCGGCATCATGGGCGGTAAAGAAGCCGGGATTAAATTCATCAACAACGTTCAACTGGCCAGCCACCTGGCTAATATTGGCGACAGCAAAACATTAGTGATCCACCCGGCCAGTACGACCCATCAACAACTTAATGAAGAAGAACAACTCGCGGCCGGTGTAACGAGTGATTATATTCGTGTTTCCGTGGGCACGGAACACATCGATGATATCATCGCCGATTTCAACCAGGCCCTGAAAGCAAGCCAACCATAAAATGATAAAAGGTATTGGATTCCTGCTTTCGCAGGAATGACGAAAGAAGAGATACGAACCATGTGGGAATATACAGACAGCGTAAAAGATCATTTTCTCAACCCGCGAAATGTGGGTGAAGTGGAAAACCCGGACGGCGTCGGAGAAGTCGGCTCCCTGGCTTGTGGCGACGCCTTGAAACTGACGTTTAAACTCGACGAGACTGGTAAGATCAAAGATGCCAAGTTCAAGACCTTCGGTTGCGCCAGTGCCATCGCGACCTCATCGGTGCTGACCGAAATGATCAAAGGTCTGACTCTTGAGGAGGCCATGAACGTCACCAACAAAGACATCGCCGACTATTTGGGCGGCCTACCGGAGCAAAAGATGCACTGCTCCGTCATGGGCAGAGAAGCGCTTGAGGCCGCCGTCGAAAACTACAAAAACGGTGGTAAGAAAAAACATGAGATTGAGCGTAAAGTCGTCTGCACTTGCTTCGGCGTCACCGACAAGGAGATCGAGCGTGTCGTGCTTGAAAACAACCTGACTACCGTCGAGGAAGTGACCAATTACTGCAAAGCCGGCGGCGGATGCGGCGGATGCCAAGCTGAAATCGAGAAGATCATTCAAAAGATACAGGGTGACAAGATTAAAGAAGCTCCCGTACTGGCGCCTCGACATTCAGGCAAATTAACGAATATCCAGAAAATGCAGCTTGTCCAGCAGACGATCAACGAACAAATCCGCCCGGCCTTGCGAGCCCACGGGGGCAATATCGAGTTGATCGACATCGAAGGCAATAAAGTCACCGTCGCCTTCAGAGGGATGTGCGCTCAATGCAAGCTGGCCGAGTTCACGATGAAAGACGTCGTCGAAGCCAAACTGAGAGAATACGTATCTGAAGAGCTGTTCGTCGAAGAAGATACCGATTCAGCGAACCAGCCTCACAATCACAGAGGATAGCCATGAGGACGATATATTTCGATAATAACGCCACGACGAAGGTGGCCGAACAGGTATTCGAAGAAATCCATCCCCACTTTTGCGAGTTATACGGCAATCCGTCGAGTATGCATACCTTCGGCGGACAGATCGGCCGAAAAATTCGTCAGGCAAGAGAGCAGGTTGCGAACCTCCTCGGTTGTGATCCGGGTGAGATCGTTTTCACCAGCGGCGGCACCGAAAGCGACAACATGGCGATCAAAGGAGCATTAACCGCTCAACCGAATAAACGAACGATTATTACGACCCGCGTCGAGCACCCAGCCGTGCTGACGGTCTGTCGGGACCTGGAGAGTCACGGCTACACCGTTGTGGAACTAAACGTTGATAAAGAAGGGCTGCTTGATCTTGACGAGTTGGAGGACCAGCTTGACGATGATACGGCTCTGGTTACAATCATGTATGCCAACAACGAGACGGGTGTCATCTTCCCGATTGACGAAATCGCCGAATTAGTAGCCGATAAAGGAGCCATTTTCCACACCGATGCGGTACAAGCAGTGGGCAAAATTCCGTTGAACCTCTCCAAAAGCAACATCGATCTGCTTAGCCTCTCCGGTCATAAGCTACATGGCCCGAAAGGCGTGGGCGTTTTATACGTCCGCAAGGGGACGCGCCTGTCGCCGCTCATGTTAGGCGGCCACCAGGAAGCGGGACGAAGAGCCGGAACGGAAAACGTGCCGGGAATCGTCGGCATGGGAAAGGCGTGTGAACTGGCCGTGGAAAACTTCAAAGCTGAAAACAACAAGGTCAAATCCCTGCGTGACAAGCTCGAGCGGGCGATTCTAAAAGAATGTCCCGACAGCCGGCTCAACGGTGATCCCGAAAACCGCCTGCCCAATACAACCAATATCAGCTTCGAGTACATCGAAGGCGAAGCTATTCTATTAATGTTAGATCAGTACGGAATTTGCGCCAGCAGCGGCTCGGCCTGCACGTCCGGCTCGCTGGAGCCCAGCCACGTCCTGCGCGCAATGGGCGTGCCTTTTACTGCCGCCCATGGCTCTATTCGTTTCAGTCTGAGTCGCTACAACACCGAGGAAGAAGTCGATTTCACGATCGAGAAACTCCCCCCGATCATCAACCAACTCCGCGAACTTTCACCGTTCGTAACAAAGAATGCTTAATTATCTGCCTTCAGAGAGAATCATTTCAACTACTTTTTTATGTTCGTAATCTGACATTCCCTCATGTAAAAATACTCCATCTTGGCGAGGCCAAAAGGAATTCTTCACTGCCTTGCGGATTTGTTCTTTGGATTGTCCTGAAATCCCTATTCTCTGAGCGACAGAGGAATTGAACCAGACTCCCTGAATAAAATACTGGCAAATATAAGCAATAACGAATGGATACTCCAAATCACAAATGTTAAGAATCTGAGGATCAAGAGCAATTCGCCGGATTAAATTTATCACATCGACCGGGTGTAGGAATTTTGCATACTGATTGATTACTAAAACGAGACTTGAATCTTTTGCTGATTTGACAAGTTTTTCTTTGATCTTACTCTTTACCCGTTCGACATAATCAACTTCAGTACATGAAATCCAAAAGTTCTCACCCAATTTTCTGGTGATACAATCAAGCTGTCTAACTTTCTTAGAATCCATTAACACTGTCGCCTCAATATCGAATTGCTCGTCATCTATGTAAACTTCGAATTCAGGACGTGGTTTATTGAAAGGGCCTTGTGGTGCTCTGACTGCACCAACGCCAAATTGACGTTTGAAGCCGCGAGCAAGCAGGAGTTCTTGCTCTGCTGATATTGGAATGAGTCCCCGCATACGTTTAATGATATGTTCTTTTTCTCGTTTACTGATTTTAGGTAAGAGTACGCTTGCTCCTTCTTCCAGTCGGTCTTGGTAGTCCACTATATCCCTAA
>JAFGTG010000001.1 GCA_016934255.1 Sedimentisphaerales bacterium | reverse complement strand
TTGACCCAGGAGAATATGGCCGAACGCGAGATGGATATGTGGGGATGCAGGATTCTCAAAGAAGCTGAGGCCGGGGCGGCCAAAAAGACGAAGGACGAAAGGACGATGGACGATGGACGCTAAAAAGAATCGTCTCTCGTCTCTCGTCCCTCGTCTCTCGTATTTACCTGAGAAGGTGGTCTTGTCGGATCATTTCGTTCTTGTCCTGACGGCCCTCTATTTCCTGTTGATCTGGGCGATTTACCCGCATATGGCGGGCCGGCGTAATCTCGCAAATCTTTTGAGCAATGTCTGGCCCCTCCTGGCCCTGGTCATCGGTCAAATGTTTGTGCTGATTGTCGGCGGTATCGACTTGTCGCAAACCTCAATTATGGCGGTCACGAGCGTTCTCGGCGCTATGGTGATGGCCACGCGTTTCGACCCGGCTAAATTCCAACACAACCCGCTATGGGAAGTCATTTTTTCAGAGCAGGGGGGCTGGCTTGTCGGTAACAGCGGAGCGGTTCCGGTAGCTATCTTCATCATGCTGGTCGTTGGTGTCGGTATTGGATTTCTCAACGGTCTGGCGGTGGCGAAATTAAAGATGCCACCATTTATGGTGACTTTGGTCGCGATGTCTTTTTTCAGCGGATTGGCGATTTACCTGACCCAATCCGAGAATATTATGCATCTGCCGGATAGCTTCATCGCCATAGGCAAGGGCGCCGTCGGTCCTGTTCCTTGGGCATTGTTAATTGTCATTTTGTTGGCGGTTATCGCATTTGTGATTTTAAATCGGAGCGTGATCGGTCGCTGGCTCTACGCTGTTGGTCAAAATATCCGCACGGCGCGGGTTTCCGGCATCCCGACCGAACGCGTTGTCATACTGGCTTATGTCTTCAGCGGTTTCTGTGCCGCCGTTGGATCGATCTTGTACTCAGCCCGATTGGAAGCCGGCCGGCCCACCCTGGGTCGAAACCTTTTACTGGATGTCATCGGGGCGGCGGTGATCGGCGGTATTAGTTTGTTCGGCGGTAAAGGCAAGGTTTTCTGGGCCGTCTATGGGGTACTGTTTTTCGTCGTACTTGATAATTCTCTGAATAAAATGCCGTTGGAATTCTATTCGATCGATATCATCAAAGGGAGCGTGATTCTTATCGCGGCGTTATTGGATGCCCTGCGTACGCGTATCGCCGCCCATCAAGTTATTGCGGTGGGAGCAGTCTGATGGCGGAGTGGGCGCTTAAAATCAATGGCGTGAGCAAAAGCTTCTTCGGCGTTCGAGCGCTGAGTGGAGTGAGCCTCGACATTCGTGAAGGTCAAACCCTGGGACTGATCGGTGAGAACGGCGCAGGAAAAAGCACGCTTATGAACATTCTGGGCGGCGTGATTATCCCGGACGAAGGGACGATTGAATTCCTCGGTGAAACATATCGTCCCACGTGCCCGGCTGATGCGACGCGCGCGGGCATTACTTTCATCCATCAGGAGCTCAATCTGTTTGGCAATCTGAGCATCGCAGATAATCTTTTTATCGATGGTTTCCCACGGATCCATAGATCGCCCCTTATAGATAAACGTCGCACCCATCGGCAGGCGGAGGCATTGCTCTCTTCGGTGGACTTGCACATTTCTCCCAAAACACCCGTTGAGCTGCTCACTCCCGGTGAGAAACAATTGGTTGAGATTGCCAAGGCCATGAGGCGGGATTCCCGAATCATCATTTTCGACGAGCCGACGACGTCCCTGACGACGGCTGAGAGAAACAGGCTTTTTGCGATCATCAAAAAATTACAGGATGAGGGCCGGACGATGATTTATATCTCGCATACGCTTGAAGATGTTCTTCAGGTATCCGACACCATCGCCGTGTTGCGGGATGGCTGTCTGGTGAGTGCGGGATCTTGCGACGAATACTCCGTAAATAAGATGATCTCGGATATGGTCGGTCGAAAAATTGAACAGATGTATCCCACACGAAGTAAGAATCCCGAGGCAACACCTCTTTTGGAAGTCCAATCTCTGACACAACCCGGAATCGTCAGGGACATCACCTTTCAATTACATGAAAAAGAAGTACTCGGCATCTTTGGCCTGATGGGATCCGGGCGTAGTGAACTTGCGAGAATTATCTTTGGACTCGATCCATTTAGTGCCGGAGCGATCCGCCTTAATACAGCCAAGGTACCCAAATCGTCTCCGTCTGCGAGCATTCGACAGGCGTTAGCTTTTGTGACCGAAAATCGGCGGGAAGAGGGTCTTTTGATGGAGGCCAGTGTTATGGAGAATCTCAATCTTCTGACATTAAGGAATTTCTCCAAGCTCGGTCCCATCGGCATTATCGACCGAGTTAATACGTCGAGATGTGCCCATCACATGTCAAAACAGCTTAACATAAAAAGCGGACCGATCCAAAAGCACCGGGCCAAGAATCTAAGCGGGGGCAACCAGCAAAAAGTCGTCCTCGGAAAATGGCTCCTCACCGACCCGGCGGTGTTGATTCTGGATGAACCCACGCGGGGAATTGATGTCGGCGCCAAAGTTGAGATCTATCGGATCATCAATCGATTAGCCGAGGAAGGCACCGGTATCTTGTATATTTCCTCGGAGCTTGAGGAATTGATGGGAATGTGCGACCGGATCCTGGTAATGAGCAATGGCCGGCTCAAAGCAGAATTTCATCGTGACAATTACGATCAGGAGGCGATCCTCCAGGCGGCTTTTAGCGCTTCGAACTGACTTAAGATATGAACGGCAAGCAAAATAGATTGACATTCACCTTGTTGAACAATACCCCTTTGTTGTTGTTTACATTTCTGTTTATCGCTTTTGGGTTGGTGGCGCCCCAATCGCTGCGCTATCAGAATATCGAGAACGTTTTCAAGCAAGCTTCGTATGTCGGTATTATCGCTGTCGGTATGACATTCGTTCTTTTAACGGGAGGGATCGATCTGTCGGTCGGCTCGAATATGTACGTCTCAGCCGGGGTGGCGGGTTTGGCGATGCAACGCTACTCGATCGGACCATGGCCGGCGTTGCTTTTATGCCTGGGGATTGGAGCGATGTTCGGGGCTGTGAACGCGTTCGCCGTCGCGAAGCTGAAAATCATCCCGTTTGTCGTGACGTTGGCGATAATGGTAACGGGTAGGGGCATTGGCTTGATGTTCTCGAAATCGCATGCGGTCAGTTTTCCCGATTCGGTGACGGGATTGGGGTCTGCGGATCTGTTTGGCCTCGTTCCTTATCCCATTGTGCTTTTCGCCATAGTCGTATTTTGTGCATGGATGTTGTTGGAACGGACCACGCTCGGCCGGCAGATTTATGCGGTCGGTTTTAATAAAGAGGCGGCTCGTAAAGCGGGGATCAACACCGAAAAATCGCTTATTACAGCATATATTCTCTGCGGTGTATTTGCTTCATTGGGAGGTTTTATCTCCGTTGCCCAGTTGGGTAACGTCAACGCCGGATTCGGCAAAGGCGATGAGTTCGACGCCATCGCAGCGGCGGTCTTGGGTGGAGTGAGCCTGTTTGGCGGCGTGGGCAAGGTCTTTCCCGGCGTCGTCTTAGGCGCCGTCTTTATCCAGGCGGTATCCAACAGCCTGGTTTCGGCGCGTGTGGATTTGTATCTGCATCCACTCATCGCCGCCGGATTTATCTTTTTCGCGGTCTTTATCGACAGTCTTCGCAGCACATATCTTGCGAAACTAAGCCGTCGAAATATCAGAGTTGAAGAATGAATACTATGAACTTGAGGTAAAGAAAAAAAATGACATATATATCCAGTGAACAACTACTCGGCAGAGCCAGACAAGTCATTGAATCGGAAGCAAAAGCGATACGTGATCTGAAAAATCAGTTGACTGAGGACATTGCCAAGATCGTTGAAGCGATTCTAACCTGCGAGGGGCATGTGCTCGTCGCGGGGGCGGGAACATGCTGGGCGATAGCGGAACGATTTGCCCATCTGCTGGCTTGTTGCGGTACGCCCGCTTTATTTATCAACGCCGCCAATGCCATCCACGGTGGATCGGGATCCATCACGGATAAAGATATCGTTTATGTGATATCGAAAGGGGGGCAAACTGGCGAACTCAACAAATTCGTTCAGATTGCCAAAGACCGCGGGGCCAGAATCATCGCTCAGACGGAAAAGCCCGATTCGCCGCTCGGACGTCTTAGCGATGTTATTTATCATATCGTCGCTCCCGAAGAGGTCGATCCCTATGGCATGATCGCCACGGGGAGTTCGCTTGTGAACGCCGCGGCGTGCGATGCGTTGTGCATCTTACTGCTGGAACTCCGAGGCTATACCAAGGACCAGTTCGGCCGGACCCATCCGGGCGGGGCCGTCGGTGAAAAACTCAGGAAGAACCAGGAATCATAAGGAAAATCGAATGAAAGCTGCTTTTTTAACATCACCCCGAACGCTCGACGTGCGGGAAGTACCTGAGCCGGACGTAGCGAACGACGGGCTTGTCATGGAAACTAAAGCCTGCGGAATTTGCGGCTCGGACCTCAGGCGATGGAAGGAAGGTCCTCCATCCGGCTGCGAAGGGATTACTCCCGGCCATGAAGCGTCAGGTGTCGTGATCAAAGTCGGGCCTCAGTGTCATAATTTCGAGGTCGGCGACCATATTGCGATAGCGCCGGACGTCCATTGTAGTCAATGCTATTATTGCAAGCACGAAATGTACAATTTGTGTGATAACTTGCGATTCGTGGGCATCACGCCGGGCTATCCCGGCGGCTTCGCCGAACAGATGGCATTGACCGGCGAGATTCTCGGCAATGGAATCGTCAACAAGATGCCGGAAGGATTATCGTTTACCCATGCCGCCGTTTCGGAATTGTGCAATTCCGTGCTCGCGACACACGAGAAAGCCGGCACCGGTTCCGGAGATACGGTCGTGGTGATCGGAGCCGGACCCGCCGGTTGCTTACATGTCTGCGTCGCCAAGAGTCGAGGCGCCAGGGTGGTCGTTCTCGAAATCGCTGAAACGAGGCGAAAAATGGCGGAACGATTCGAGCCGGATTTGGTGATGGACGCTTCAGAGGTCGATCTCGTTGACCGAGTTAAGAAATTCACTTCAGGTGTCGGTGCGGATATTATTGTCTGTGCCAATCCAATAGCGCAAACCCACGCTCTCGCGGTAGATATGGTTCGCAAAGGCGGCAAGGTAATGCTCTTCGGGGGGTTGCCCAAGGCCAATCCGATGACTACGCTCAACGGAAATACGATTCACTATGGGGAAATCGAAGTGATCGGTGCATTCAGCTACCATCCGCGGTTTCACACGTTGTCGCTGAACCTGTTGGCGGAAAAAAAGCTGCCGATTGCATTGCTGATAACACATACATTCGAACTTGGCAAGATCAATGAAGCATACCAGACGGCTGTCGGAGGTGAGGCTTTGAAAGTCGTCATAGAAATCGGGAGGCAATAAAAGTGATTGGAATTAATTCCGAATTAGCGGAAAGAGAAAGAAAAGGCAATCCGGTCAAGATCGGTCTGATCGGGGCCGGGCAGATGGGTGTGGACGTCGTGGCGCAGGTGACCCGGATGAAAGGTATCGAGGTCGTTGCCATTGCAGACGTCGATATTGAACGGGCCAGGACGGCTTATGAGATAGCCGGGATGAGCGTTCAGACGGAAAAGGCCGACTCGGCCGAACAAGCGGACGAATTTATCTCGCAGAACAAATATGTCTATGCCCCGGACTATCGTGTGATAACCGACATAAAGGGCATCGACGTCATGCTCGAAGCGACGGGCGTTCCCGAAATCGGCGCCAAAGCGGCATTGCGCTCGGCACGAAGCGGACAGTATCTGGCCATGATGAACGTGGAAACGGATATTACGGTCGGACCGCTGTTGCACCGATACGCCGAACATAAAGGTGTTCTGTATGCTTTGGCGGCGGGGGACGAACCAGCGGCGTGCAAAGAGCTTTACGACTTCGCCGATGCCCTGGGCTTCACGATTGTCGCGATGGGCAAGGGCAAGAACAATCCGCTCGACCGACATGCTAAACCGACGGACGAAAAATGGGCCACCGAAGCCGCCCGGCGGGGGCTCAGTCCGAACATGCTGATCGAATTCGTAGATGGCAGTAAGACCATGATCGAAATGGCCGCGGTCTCGAACGCCACGGGCCTTGTTCCGGATGTCCGCGGGATGCACGGTCCGAAAACCAGCCGAGATAAACTTAATGAGACGTTCGCCCTGAAGGAACATGGCGGCATCCTGAATAAAGTGGGCGTGGTCGATTACGGTATAGGCCATGTTCACCCCGGCGTATTCGCGGTTGTTACAACCGATCATCCGAGATTGCGCCAGGCACTCGTGTATCGCGACATGGGTAATGGTCCCTATTATACCCTCTTTCGACCATATCATCTGTGTAGTATCGAAGTCCCGCTGACTTGTGCAATGCTCGCGATTCGGGGCAAATCCAATATGGTTCCGCTCGATAAGCTCGCCTCCGAGGTCTTCGTCGTTGCCAAGCAGGACTTGCTACCCGGCGATGTCCTCGATGGCATCGGAGGATGTCGTTTCTATTGCCTGATCGACGAATACGACGTTGCGTCGAAAGAAAGACTTCTACCTGCAGGGATTGCGAAAAACGCCAAAGTAATCCGGGCCGTCGCCGAAGATGCCCCTGTGACATACGACGATGTCGAGCTATGCGAGCCATCTGCAATCATCGACCTTAGACGCTTACAAGACGAGTGGATGTCCGGCCGGATCGACGAACAAAAGATGCTCGAAACAATCGATGCGATGGAGATCGAATAAATCGGTGAAGGTATTGGAGAATTCAGCATGTCTGTCATTGGACTGGATATTGGAACGACCGGGTGTAAGGCCATCGTTTTCAGCGACGAATGGAAAATCCTCGGACAGGGCAAAAGGGAATACTCTATCCTGACACCACAACCCCACTGGGCCGAACAGGATGCCGAACTCGTTTGGAACTTGGCCCTCGAATCCCTCGCCGGAGCGGTGAGTCAGGCCATATCCGATCCGCCCAAAGCCATGGCGCTTTCCGTTCAGGGCGAAGCGGTCATTGCCGTGGATAAAGACGGCAAACCTTTACGACACGCCATCCTTGGGATGGACACACGCACGACGGCCGAGAATGAATGGCTGATCGAAACCTTCGGCGCCGAAGAACTTTTCAGACGGACCGGTATGCCGATCCATACCATGAACACACTGACCAAATTGCTCTGGCTCAAGAAAAACGAACCATCGATCTGGGATCAGAGCCATCAATTTCTGCTCTATGAAGACTATTTTTTAAGGCGTCTGACGGGCAAGGCCACGATTAGTCATTGCCTTGCTTCTCGAACGCAAATGTATGATTTGGAGGCTGGCTGCTGGGCGACGGATATTCTGGATAGATGCGGAATTGAGATCGAACGCTTGGCCGAACTGCCGCCTGCCGCCGGAGGGATCGTCGGCGAACTGGATAAAAAAATCGGCGTTCGGATAGGTATTAATAGTGAGGTTTTGCTCGTCAGTGGTGGTCACGATCAAGCCTGCGCGGCGTTGGGTAGTGGTGTGATCGAACCGGGGCTGGCGATGGTCTCGACCGGCACGGCCGAGGTGGTCGAAGTCGCTATGTCATCTCCGGTGCTGAGCGTATCGCTTCGTAAGGGGAATATCTCCGTATATCGACATGTTGTGCCTGAGTTATATTTATCGATGACGCTGAATCACAGTGGGGGGCTTCTCCTCCGTTGGTTTAGAGATACCCTTTGTAAAGATAAGCTCCTCACAGCCAAGCAGGGGGGCAGCGATGCTTATGATTTAATACTTGCAGATGTCAAGGCCGGACCGACCGATTTGATGGTTCTACCGCACTTTGCCGGTAGCGGCACTCCGCTTGTAGATACCACATCAAGAGGCGCGTTTCTCGGCATGACTTTTGCGACCACTCAGGCCGACATAGCCAAGGCTATTCTCGAAGGTCTGACCTTTGAATTGCGGATCAACCTCGATCTTTTGAGGGAATCCGGCATTAAGATCGAGACGTTACACGCCGTCGGCGGGGGGGCACGAGGCGACCTTTGGCTTCAATTAAAGGCTGACATCTGCGAAACGCCCTTACGTATTCCACGGGTCACGGAAGCCGCTTGCCTCGGCGCGGCCATCCTCGCCTCGGTCGGCGCCGGCAACTACAAGAGTGTGGGTTCCGCGGTTCGAGAAGCTGTCGAAATGGATCGAACGATCACACCACACAGCAAAAATGTCGAAGCGTATCGACCACGTTACGAACTCTATCAGGAATTATATCCCACACTCATTTCGCTCTTACGTCGGTGAGACACTGCTGGCTTTCAATACAGCCTCCTGGACGGCTAAGTCGTGCTCCGGAGGATATTCCGTTTCCTTTTCCCCGCGAATAATCCGGGCCAATTCGATCAATTGCTCATCATAGCGTCCTGGCATCGTCGCCAGCTTCACTTCCTGGTATCCTTTTTGATATATTTCAAGGGATTTATCAAGCGCAAAGAATAGCTTTGGAGGTTCCAGGGGCCGAATCTCGATGGTCCCCCGATCGCCACAGACAACAAACTGTCGCCGCTTTTCACCGGCGACCTCAATCAACGCACTGCGCATCGTCGCCGTGCATTTGGGATATTCAAAAACAGCCAGTTGATTATCCGCCAGATGATCCTGCTCTGTCCGTGTTCGCCGGGTAAAGCTCGTGACCTTGTCCGGCTTACCCATCACCTTCACCATCGCATCGATTAAATGACAACCAAGCTCAAACATGGAACTGGGATACATGGCCAGTTCTTTACGCTCTCGAGCACCGACGGTTTTACTCATCACTCCATCCACTTCGAACACATTCCCCAACCATCCGTTTTGAACCGCCTGGAAACAGAATTTGAAAGCCGGATTATGGCGGAACATATACCCCATTTGCACGGTGAGCTTCCGGCGAGCGGCTTCATCGAGCAACGTCCGAAATTCGGTGAGCGATAGGCCCGCCGGCTTGTCCAGATGAATATGCATCCCCACCGAGACACACCGCATTCCGGCCGGCACCAATTCCCGGACGCTCGTTTCTACCGCAACGGCCTGTAAACCGCGTGTATTGAGGAGCTGCTCTTCAGTGAGCCACTTTAAACCCCGGTAGGCCGAATGGTTTTTCAGTTTCTTTTGTTGGTCCGGATTCGGTTCGACAATTCCGACGACCTCAAAGACATCTTTCAATTTTCTCAACGTCGCCATTTTTCCCGAAGCGTGCGCATGGGTTGTCCCGATTTGCCCAACCTTGATCTTTTGAGACGAACGAGCGGCTCGAGTCTTCGAGTACGTCATTAATGACGTAGCAATAAGATACTGTCCCGTATTCCGCAAAAAGTGACGTCGATTCATGAGTTTATCCCCTGGTAGCAATGCCCTCTGATGTGTTGATCCTTACAACTTCACTGGCGGTCAAACCGGGCGCGGCTAACAATTCAAAATCCAACTCGATTCGCTTCTCTCGAAAACTATACTCGATCTCTTTTAGCGCAATTTGAGGTCTATTCCGGATCAGGCTCAGATGACCGAGCATCACTGCTTGGGGAGGTTTCGTGCTGTCGCTTCTCATACGGCATAACAGTTTGCCCGTTTCGGGATTGGGCATGTGAAATCGGCTATTGGGATTGTAATTGAGCCGGAGCAGTTCCACATCATAGTTGCTTTCGACAAAGATAAAATCCGAGTCGATGAAATATCCCAACACATCCTTCCAATCGTTGAAATCCGCGGCAATGACGGTCTTTACGTTTTTGTATTTGACAATAAATCCATACGTCGGAAACAACGGATTGTGCGACACTTCGAAAGGCTGAAATGTCAGATCACCCACTCTAAAATCCTTATCGGAGAACGGCTTGAGCTTGAGCGTGCTGAAGCCATATCCGTTGAAATGCTTCTCCTTCAATTGCAAATAACAGTTCTCATGAATTCGAATGGGAATCCCCTCGTTCTCAATGACTCTCAGCGGATAATAGCTGATATGATCGCTGTGCATGTGTGAAACAACGAGAGCATCAATTTCTCGTGGGCTTCCCACATGTTTGTTGAGTACCTCTCGGGTTCTTTTCATAGAACCCAGACCACAATCAAGGAGCACGCTCGTCCGATTCGTCCGGATCAATAAGCAATTACCCTGGCTGCTGCTTCGTAAGCTTTGAAAAGTAAGGGGCATATTCGGATTACATTCCTTGTCCTAATCGGGCGGTCAATTATTTATTTGCCGGTGTACCAACGTTTGGGGACGTCGTCCCCGTTGGTTTCGTTGATGGAACTGACGTGTCCATCCATCCATAAAATGCTGGCTCTTCCTCCGGTTTTGAAGGGTTCGTGGTATCTGACCTGGTGACGGAAGATTTCTCGATAAAACTTCGAGCGCGGCCCGCCTTCTCGATACTGCCCCAAGTTCACCGTGCCGGGACCTTCATTGAAGAACATATCATAGCTATCCTGCTCAAATCGCGGCTCGACGTGGTCCTGGCACACGATAAATTCCGCCTGAGACCGCAACTTATTCGTATCCAGCCCCCTGGCATAACCGTTTAAACCGAAGGACGCTTCTTGAATTGCGGATGGATCGACGTCATAAATCAATTCCGGCTGACGGACGAGGCTCGGGCAATTGAATATCTTTGTCTCTTTGATGTAATCGATATAGACAATGCCCCAATATGCCTCATTATCATTCGGAGTTAGGAGTCTGCCCTGTGAATCATACCAGAGAAACCGGTTGGCATTTTTCGGATCGGCCAGTTTCCCATCGTTGTTTTCTACGTACATAATGACCGCAAGGCCGATATTCCGCAAATTCGACTTACAGACGGTTTCTTTGGCCGTCTCCCTCATTTTTCGCATGGCGGGCAAGAGAATCGCCAACAAAAGGGCAATAATGGCGATCACCACCAATAGCTCGATGAGTGTAAATCCCCCCCTTGTACGTCTCGAATATACCTGTTGAGCATTCATCGTTACCCCCTTCTGTAAATGTTTCATCCAATTCAATTTTTCGAATGCGTCAAACTCTACCATACCACATCTGTCGTAAAAAAGGAAGCCTTCTTGCAAAATCAGAGGAAATATATCAGCCGAAAAGAAATGATCCCGCAGGAAGGAGAAACGCCTCCCGCGAGATCATCGAGGAATCATATTTCACGTGTAACGATTGCGGAACGGGCACGCCGTTGATAATCGTTATGATGGCGCCGTCGCCGATCTGGCTGATCGTAATAGCCTGGCCGAACGGAGATGATTGGATCGCTTGAATCCTGACGTAAACGCAATCCCACGGGCAATTCACCGGTCCGCAGGATTGTTTTTTGATGTCGGAGATATTTTTTACACATTTGCCCGAAAATTATTATTGACTAATTCTATCCATTATAGTAATTAAGTCGCTTAAGGTTTGGAGCCCCTGCTGTTAATAGTCCTCCTTCCAGCAGGGGCTCTGTTTATAAGCGGACATCCTGAACGATTTAAGAGGTTCTTCCGAATCATGAGTAGGTCAATAAGCGATCCCGAAGACCGAGAAAAATCATTCGGGGCCCCAGATGTCCAAATTACCCCCCTGGTTGCCCTAATTTGGCCCTCTGCCCAAACGATTTTTCTCTCGGTTCAATCCCAGAAGTCCGATCTGTTCGATGCACCTACTCATTAACCGGATGAAGCATTTAAGATATTCCGAAGGCAAACCTCACTGGTATAAAATCTGCTCTTTTCTCCAGTCTTTGTCTTTATCGTAACCGAAGGTTTTAACCCGCGGCCGGCGTTCCCGCAGGCGAACGGAATTGACGCCGATGGCGTTACCCGTGGAATCCCGGTTCTTGCCGACGCATTCGAGTCGTAATGTATAATCGCCGGGATCGGGCCAAAAATCCATCAGGTGAAACTCCCAAAGGTCGGTTTCGGCGCGATAGAGATCTATCGGTTTACCTATTTTAACACTGTTCAGATAGGGCTGATACATGCCAAAGTCGTACGACCGGGTCAATTCCAGGAGCAATCGCAGCGGTTCTTTTTGCTCCACATGAAAAGGAATCTCGATCCAGCCTTGCTCGACGGATTCGGGTCGGAACAGAAGCTGCCCACCCGATTCAAGGTAGCGTTCGCCTTCTTGTACAGTTACCTTTCCTTGTCCGTGGTATCGGGTGTCGGTAAAGTTCTTACCCCATACGAGAATCCGTTCCAGGCTTGGGAGCTTTCGCTGATCGGCCAGTGGAACAGTGGTGAATGTCTTGGTCGGTTCCATCTGATACCAGAACGCGACGCTGGTAAAATCATCCTCCCGCTCATTCCAGGAGTGTGCTTCGTGCTCTTTGTTCTCGTCGGCGGACATCCAGCCGAAGGTCTCGAACGTAACGCGGATTCCGGTATTGAAGACGAGGGGATCGTGAATATGCCATCGGTACGAGCAGGTCATCTGGCCCACGATCCGGTCGGGTTGATTCAGGTAAGGCACACCGAAGTAGGGGGTGCTGTTCTTTTTGAGGCCCCAGGCGGAAAGGAAATAATCCTCTGTGCCGGTTCCGCGAATCGAAGGTTTTTCCTCGCCGTCGATATAGATCTTTTCGTCGCCCTCGCCGAACCAGGCCGGGCTCCGCGTTCTGACTGCATAAACCGTACCGACGTAATAACCTTTGCCTTCCGCGTCGAGGACGAGGTAATCCTTACCGTTCTGCGCCGGATATTCCTGTCGATACTGAGCGCAGAAGTACATCGTATTCTCCGGCAGGGATTCTTTCCTGATCCAGTCGATGTTGTTATACAGTTTGCGGATCGGTTTGGTGCTTTGGTTTACGACCTCGATACGAGCGGATTTGCGAAAGGGCATGTGCCAGAAGCAGTTATAGGAATCCCCGTCCTCTACAACCACGGGATAACTGATCAGTTCCATGCGTTTTCCAAAGCAGCACCCGAAGAAATCCCCGACGGGCGCTTCCACATCGGGTTTCTCCCGGCCGTCCCAGTAGATTCGCAACAGCATTTCCTGGTGGTTGGCCGCTCCGTCGGTCACCCAAAAATGCGGTTCGTGTAAAAAAGTCATCCAGATGTGAGTAATCACGCCGGGGCCTTTGAGATCGGCCAGCACATGGGTTTGCCCGGCTTCGATGCGGTCCGGGCGATCCTTGTTGTTCTGACCGTCATACATGTCGTCCTCGATCCACACATTGGACCCGACGCGCATGCTCCGCCCTTGCTTCCATTGCGTCAGGTCCTCCAAACCCTGGGCGTGGGAGGAAGATGGAACAAACAAACCCATCACAAGGACAGTGATAAATATAAACAAGATATGATTCAGGATGTTCGTATTTTTCATTCGTTTTCCTTCCAAATAATCAAGTTATCTAAAATTCTCACTGTTTTTTACCATTTCTTCGATGAGTCGTCCAGGGGACACTGTGACGATAGACGATAAGTTCTAAACTGTATCTCCGAGAATTTATTGCTATAATTGCCATATTAGGGCTTTTGGTGATTGAAAGGTATTTCACTGATGAAACACAAACTGAACAGACGCCAGTTCATTCATTTAGGCACGGCGCTGGCGAGCGCGGGAATCTGCAATGCAGATGAACGGCAAAATCAACTAACATATCACGAAGCAACGCGAGATATTCCAATTGTTGAGAGGGCGGATGTCGTCGTCTGCGGAGCGGGTCCGGCCGGGGTAGCGGCGGCCATGGCCGCGGCCAGGTGCGGGGCCAAGACACGTTTGATCGAAGTCAACGGATGTCTCGGAGGTATATGGACCGCGGGGTTGCTGTGCTGGATTCTCGATACAAAGGACAAGCCCGGATTGCTTGTGGAAATCATGTCGAGAATCCTGGAGAAGCAGGCCGGTTATGTGAATAAGCCGGGCTATTCGTTCGCGTATGACGTCGAAGTGATGAAATGGCTGCTGGAGCAGATGTGCGTCGAAGCCGGTGTTCGGATCCAACTGCATACCAGGGTCGTCGCGGCCGCTCGCGATAAACAGGACCGTTTCAATCTTGCCATCACCGAATCCAAATCGGGCCGACAGGCATGGGCGGGGAAGGTCTTTATCGACGCGACGGGCGATGGCGATCTTGCGGCGTTGGCCGGATGCGGTTTTGACCTGGGCCGTCCGAAAGACGGCAAGACACAGCCGATGAGCATGATGGCTATATTAGCTGGGGTACAATTCGAGCAAATCAAAGAATTTGTACGAGGAACGGAGAAAAATAGCAACGTACCCAAACTCAAGTTGCTTGCCGAATTACGTAAGGCGGGTGTGGATTCGTCTTATGGTAAGCCCACACTGTTTCGCATTCATGACGATCTGTTTTGCCTGGCGGCGAATCATGAGTATGACGTTTTGCCCACGAGTGCGGCGAATTTGACGGAAGCGACGATGCGTGCGAGGGCGGAGATAAATAGCCTTGTCAATGCGCTTCGCCGAGTTGGCGGGGTATGGAAAAACCTGCGACTGGTCGCGACGAATGAGCACATCGGCGTCCGTGAAGGACGGCGAATCCACGGGCTTTATACCGTCTCGGCGGAAGACCTCAAGCAAGGCCTCAGGCATAAAGATTCGATCTGTCGAGTCTATTTCGGCGTCGATGTACATTCGGTCAGCGAGAGCGAGGGCAAGGGGATCACACGGACGGGCGTCCGAAGCCGGGCGTATGATATTCCGCTCCGCTCCCTGATCGCCAAAGATGTTAACGGGCTGATGATGGCGGGCCGATGTATCAGCGGGGATTTCATCGCGCATTCGAGCTATCGTGTGACGGGAAATGCCGTCGCCCTGGGGCAAGCGGCCGGTCTTACGGCGGCTCTTGCTGCCAAAACCCACTGCCTTCCTCAGGATGTGCCGTGGGAACAAATCAAGACAACGCTGACTCGATTCGATATGGATACTTTGGAGTGAACAAAATGAAGAAGTCTATCATAGTTATTATCCTTGCTTTCGGTCTCTTTGCCTCTGTCGATGCCGGAAATACTGATTGGAAGCCGATCGGAAGTATCAAAGCACGTCATGCAAAGGAGGTTGAATCGTCGAATTGGTCCGTGGGCGCCGAGACCATGGATCGGGATTACACGATTTATAAAAATTGGAAGGATTATTTAGGGCCTCTCGGTGTCAAGAAAGCTCGAATTCAAGGCGGTTGGACCAAAACCGAAAAGCGTAAGGGCGTCTATGATTTCGGCTGGCTGGACGAGATCATTTTCGACATGAACGATCAGGGCGTCGAGCCGTGGATGTGTTTGTGTTATGGCAATAGCCTTTACTCCGATGGGGGAGGTGTACGTCTTGGCGCTCAAATCCCGAAAAGCGAAGATTCTCTGCGGGCCTGGACACTATGGGTTCGCGCGATGGTCAGTCGGTATATGGACGTTATCGATGAATGGGAAATTTGGAATGAGCCGAACCTTCGTAGCTCGAATGCGGCGAGGGATTATGCCCGTTTTATGTTGCATACCGCTGAGCAAGTTCGGAAAATCCAACCCAAGTCGAAGATTCTTGCGATGTCAACGGCGGGTGTGAATACGACATTTGTCCGGGACGTCCTGGAAATCGCCAAACAGCAAGATAAACTCGATTTGATCGATCAGGTTACCTATCACCCCTACACGAAGAATCCCGACACGAGTTACCCGGCGGTGGAAAAGCTCCGCCGGACGGTCCGTGAATTCTCGTCGCACATCACCCTCCGTCAGGGAGAGAATGGCTGCCCATCCATGCGGCGGAAGACCAAGGCTCTGAGCGGTTATGATTGGACGGAAGTGTCACAGGCCAAATGGGCTTTACGTCGCCTGCTTGGCGACCTCGGTCGGGATATTGAGTCATCATATTTTGCCATCATGGACATGAAGTATCCCGACGAGATGAATGCCAAGGGATTGCTCAAGTCGCGTGACGATCAGACCGTCGAATACACCAAACCGGCGTATCATGCCGTTCAGAATCTCGCAAGTATATTCGACGACCTTTTTATTCGGACAAGGAACTTTAAATACACAACATCAACGGAGCTATCTCTTTCCGTTTTTGCTTATGAGAACGAACGATCCAAGTTTCATCTCATCACTTTGTGGTTTGACGGGGATATTCCTTCTGATAGTAATACTCGGACTTTGGTTGACTTTACGTTCACCAATGTTCGGTTTGACCAGCCCGTCTATGTTGATTTGCGAACCGGAGTGGTTTTTGAGATTCCGAAATCCGCCTATTCGACTCAAGGTAACACATATACGTTTACATCCGTTCCTTGCTACGATTCACCCATTTTGATAACCGACCGGTCGAATCTGCACATGAATGAAAAATAAGTACGAAGAATATCGTGTGTGCTCTTTCGTTCCGATGGTTTCGACTTGTCCATATTGCATCAATCGAGTTCACGTTGCAGAGCTTGCGTTGAGACTTTCACTCTGGTAATATGCCGGAGTGATTCATAGATGTCGATTGGGGGAAAAGAAAGGAATGGCTATGGTAAAGCAACGCTCAGATCATCCGTTATTGTACACTTTTATTACTATGTTACTCCTCGGCGCTTTTGGGGTGTCATTTCAAAATGCCGCTTTAGCCGGAGGGGAACGTATTGACGAAAATCGAATCAAACAAATTGCGGTGTTACTTTCTGAAACACCCGCCGGTTTCGGCGAATCCATTAGCAATCGAAGGGTTTGGAGGGAACTCGCCGAGAAAGATTCGTTCAAAGCAGTCATTTCGAGTGGCGAAAAGCTTTTAGATACACCGATTCCCGATCAGCCGGATGATTTATTCCTGGATTTTACCCGTACGGGCAACCGCGGTCCCTGGCAGAGCGTCGCCGGCCAGCGCCGGGGTCGAATCCAGACGTTTGTTTTGGCCGAATGCCTTGAAAATAATGGCCGGTTTCTGCCGGCGTTCGGCGAAATCGTCCGAGCGCTCTGTGCCGAACGGACCTGGGTCATGCCCGCCCACGACAAGGAACTCAGGAATTTCAACGGCGAGAGCATTGATATCGATCTCGGTTCCGCCAGACTTGGCTGGTCGCTGGCCACAGCGGATTATCTGCTGGCCGACCGGCTCGATCCTCAAACGCGCCGCCTCATTCGCAGCCACCTCGATCGATTTATCTTTCAGCCTTACACGGACATGGTGCTCGGTAAACGAAAGAAAAATTCGTGGGTGACCACAACGAGCAACTGGAATGCGGTCTGCCTTTCCGGCGTGACCGGCGCTGCACTGGCGGTGATCGATTCACGAGAAACCCGTGCATTTTATATCGCGGCCGCGGAGGATTACTCGAAGTACTTCCTCAAAGGATTCACCGACGATGGGTATTGCTCCGAGGGTCTGGGGTATTGGAACTACGGTTTCGGCCATTTCGTCATGCTCACTGAAGCGATTTATCAGGCGACGGGCGGTCATATCGACCTGTTTCAGGAAACCAAAGCCAAACAAGCCGCGACGTTTGGATCGAAAATCCAGATGATCAACGACGTCTATCCCGCCTTCGCCGATTGCTCGATCCGCGCAACACCCAGCGACCGTTTGATGTACTACGTCAGCCGGCGTCTCGGTATGGGTTTGCGCCAATGGGAGCAAATCGACGTTGTCTCGCCTGGTTCTCTCTATCAGAGTATGATGTATAGCTTTCCTAATGCCGCGAGCAGGGCGATACCCGCCTCACAAAGTTCCATCGGTCCCGGCATACGGTCCTGGTTCGACCAGGCGGGGATACTGATCTGCCGGCCCGCGGCGAATTCGTTATCGGAATTCGCCGTCGCGCTCAAAGGCGGCCATAATAACGAACACCACAACCATAACGACGTCGGCTCTTTTGTTGTCGTCGTCGGCGACAAACCATTGTTGATCGATCCCGGCGGGGAGGTCTATACCAAGCGCACGTTCAGCAATCAGCGCTACGTGAGTAACGTTTTGAATTCCTTCGGTCATCCCGTCCCCCGTGTAGCGGGCAAGTTGCAGCGAACCGGCAGGCAGGCCCAGGGGCGAGTGATTCGCCACAGCTTTACCGATGATGCCGATACGCTGGTGCTGGATATCGCATCGGCCTACGATGTCCCGGAACTGAGAAAACTCGAGCGTACGTTTGTTTATTCCCGCACCGGGACCGGCTCGCTCACTGTGACGGATGAGGTCATCTTCTCCAAGCCTTGTGATTTTGACACGGCGATGATTACGTTCGATATGTGGAAAAAACTATCCGCTTCGTCCCTGAAAGTCTATGATGAAGAGCAATCGCTTCGGGTGGATATTAAAGTGGACGGGGCCGATTTCGAGATTCAACCGGAGACTATCAAAGAAGATCTGAGCGTTCGTAAAGATCCCGTCCGGTTAGGCATCAGCCTGACGCACCCGGTTCGTCAGGCCGTTGTGAGGTTGACGATTACTCCGAATCCGAATTAGACGGAAGAAAACAGGTTTATCTGAGCGTGTTAACCGGACTATCTATTTTGACAGGATATTTTTCCGTGGTTTTACTTGCCTTGTCGGCAACAAGAGCCTGTTCGATTTTCATCAGTCTCGAATCCAGTTCCGTGAGTCGGGCATCAATGGAATCGAGTCGTGTGACGATGTTTCTCAGGTCCATGCCGACGGTGGTTAAGTGACTTCCCGTCAGGTCCATATAGCGATCCATCAACCGTTCGTACGCCTCGATGGCGCGGGCCGTATCCGTTTTGTATTCAGGGATGGACAGATTGGGTTGGACCTCGTAGATATTCTGGCCGCCTTGAAGGGATCCTGAGGACACAATGGCGATGATGATACAGATGATGATCGCTATGCCGGCCCATAGAGTTTTATTTGTTTTCATCGGATGATCTCCTATAAATAGTTCTTTTTATACATCGGCAAAAAGTCGGGGGGATTTCAGATTGTAGGGTGCGATATTTCACACCATCTGATTGAGGAGCGTATGGAATTCGCGTCAGGGATTCAGGCTTTTGAGAGTTTCCTCCAGAGTTAACTCCGCATAGCAGATACTGGTATCGGCGGCGCCGTAATAAATTCTGAGCGTATCGTTTTCGCAGAGCAGTCCGCAGCTAAAAACGACGTTTCCAAAGAAGCCGCGACATTCGTAGTCCGTTTCCGGCTTGAAGGCCGGCTCAATCGATCTGGCCAGGACGTTCCACGGCTTATTAATGTCCAATAATACGGCGCCGAGGCAGTAGCGATTGTTTCGATCCATGCCGTGGTATATTTCCAGCCAGCCCCGCTCGGTTCTGAACGGCACGGCGCCGGCGCCGACCTTTGCTTCATCCCATTTGCCAGTCCGGGGTCCGAATAAATGACGGTGATTTCCCCAGGTCATCAAGTCGGGCGATTCGGCAAGCCAAATTTCCTGCTTTCCGAAAAAGGGGGAGACCGGCCGGTGCAAAGCGTAGAACTTGTCGTTAATTTTTTCAGGAAACAAGGCGACGTCCTTGTTCTCAGGGCAGAAGATGACGCCGTGGCGATGGAAGGAATCGAAATCCCGTGTTGAGATGAGGCAGGTCGTCACGCCCAATGGAGAAACCGCGACGTAATGGATGTAGTAAACGCCGCTTATCAGGCTAATCCTGGGATCTTCAATCCCGAAGGTCTCGTACTCCGCCGCCGGACTGATCGCAGGGATATTTTCAATCTTGAAATGAATGCCGTCTTTGCTGCGAGCCAGCCTTAGATGTGAAATGCTCGTCAGGTAAGTGCCGCCAACGGTTTGAATGAGTCTCGGATCGGAAAAATCAATCTCCGAATCACGTTTGGAGAATTCCTTTATCAACGTCTTTTTTTCAGCGGCATCATAAACCGCCGCGAGCGCGACCTCCGGGTTGTCATTGATCGGTCTCTCCGCGACGCGCAGAAGCAATATCACGTCGCCTTCAAAACGAGTGACCCCGGCGTTAAAAACGCCAATGATCTCGAAGTCACCTCTGGAGGGCTTCACATCCTCGGGCGTAATGATCGGATTTTGCGATGAACGAAATATATTCACGATGCAACTCCTTTCCTTACCGTTTTTTTCGATCATATCGGTTTGAACGGTTTGAAACAAGAACTCATCATGCGAAAGCATTTGGTCGATCTCATATCAAATCTTGTAGAGACGATCCTGTTTGTGATATAATAAATTAGATTCATTTGGACGGTTCTCTTTTTATGGGACCCAAAGGCCGATATTATATCTCGCAATATACCCTTGAAGGAGGCGGGCCGGGAATGTTCAAACTCACTAAAAGTTCGCTTTTTATAGTTTTCATTGGATGCCTGAGCAGTTCGATATCGTCTCTGTGTTTTGGGCAGCGTCGTCCACAGGAGATTCTGCTGGCGATCAACGAGTTCATGGCGTCGAACGATAGTTTCATTCAGGATTCACAAGGCGGATACGATGACTGGATCGAAATCCACAACTATGGAGCCTACTCGACGGACATCGGCGGGATGTATCTCACGGATGATTTATCCGTTCCAACTCAATGGCAAATTCCTGATACGGATCCGGCCTTGACAACGATCCCGGCAGGGGGATTTCTGTTGATATGGGCCGATGATAACATCGCGGATGACGGGCTGCACGCGAACTTCAAACTCAGTGCCGGGGGCGAAGAAATCGCCCTCTTTGATACCGACGGCGTGACCGTCTTGGACAGCATCATTTTTGGCGAGCAAACAACGGATGTTTCCTTTGGCCGTTATCCCGACGCCGGCGAGAACCTGCGTTTCTTCGGACAGCCCACGCCGGGTGCGACGAATATTGAGGTGTACGAGGATTTTATTGCCGACGTTCAGTTCAGTCATACGTCGGATATCTACATCAGGCCCTTTCGTGTCACGCTCGCGACAGAGACCGAAGATGTTGTTATCTACTGTACACTGGACGGCAGTGAACCTTATGATACCACCGCCGGTGGACGGTTCCCTCAGGGAGTGATTTACACTGAACCGATCACGATCAGCGAAACAACTCTCCTGCGAGCCAAGGCCATTAAAGCGGGCTGGAAACCTTCGGAGATTGGTTCGCAAATGTATCTGTTTCCAGATTTGGATATATATAATTTCAGTTCCAACTTGCCGATTGCCATCATTGAAACCTTCAGCCAGGGGATAAATGAAAACTCACAAACGCCGGCCTTTATCCGCTTCATCGAACCCACAACCGGAGGGCGGGCCCGGCTGGACGATCCGCCGGACTTTTCCGAGAGGATGGGGATTAACGTTCGCGGCAAAAGCTCGACGGGGTTTGCCAAGAAACAATACCATCTTGAAGCATGGGACGATAACGACCAGGATAAAGACGTCTCGATCCTCGGCCTTCCTACCGATTCCGACTGGATTCTCCAGGGGCCTTATTCGGATAAATCGCTTATGCGAAACTACCTGACGTACCAGTGGAGCAACGATATCGGGCGATACGCCGTTCGGACAAGATACATTGAAGTGTTTCTCAACACCGGTGGTGGTGGGATATCGTCAAGCGATTATATCGGCGTATATGTCTTGATGGAGAAAATCAAACGCGGCGAAAACCGCGTGGATATCGCCGAACTGGAGCCGAGCCATAACGGCGAACCGGAAATCTCCGGGGGCTACATCTTCAAAAAAGACAAGCTCGATACCGGCGAGCCGACGTTTAGCACCAGCACCGGGCAAACACTCATTTATCTTGAACCGTCCGGGACTGAAATTACTCAACCGCAACAGGAATGGCTCCGAAGCTATCTTAACGAGTTCGAGACGGTTTTGAATCGGGGGGATTTTACTGACCCCGTCAACGGCTACGCAAAGTACATCGACGTCGATTCCTTCATCGACCATCACATTCTCGTCGAATTGTGTAAAAACATCGACGGCTTTCGTCTCAGTACATATATGCACAAGGACCGAGGCGTTAAGCTGAACATGGGGCCCGTCTGGGATTATAATCTATCGCTCGGCAATGCCAACTATCTTCAGGGATGGATCGCCTCCGGCTGGTACTTCAGCCAGCTTAGTAATGCTGAGTATCCCTGGTGGCGGCGTTTGTTCGAGGACCCGGCGTTTTGCCTGCGCTACGCGGACAGATGGTTTGCTTTGAGGAGAAATCTCTTCGCCACGGAGCGTTTGCTCGGAGACATCGATGAAACAGCCGCACTGCTGGACGAAGCCCAGGTACGCAACTTCGAGCGATGGCGCATCCTGGGCAGCTATGTCTGGCCCAACTGGTTCATTGCCGATACGTATGATGAGGAAATCAATTGGATGAAGGGCTGGCTCGAAGACCGTCTGACGTGGATGGATAGCCAAATCGCCACCGAGTTCGGCTCCCCGCCACCGACCCTGATACCGGCCGGTGGGTATTTCGACAATAGCCTCGATCTGACCATGAACGCTCGATATGGCACGATTTATTATACGCTGGATGGCAACGATCCGTCCGAATCGTACACGTTCCAAAGCACGATGGAAATCCTCGTCGAAGAAAATGCCGAAAAGAGCGTGATTGTTCCCGTTCGCGGTATCGGTGACACGTGGAAAGATAATCAAACGTATAACGACAGGGCCTGGATTCGAAGCACCGGCTCGCCCGGCGGCGTCGGATACAAGACAGATTCGGGTTATGATGGCCTTATCAGTCTCGACGTTCAGCGGTATATGTATAACGTGAACGCTACGTGCTACATTCGTATTCCTTTCACCTTCAGCGGTAACGTGGAAAACTTCGACATCATGACCTTGAATATTCGATACGATGACGGATTCATCGCCTACCTAAACGGAGTTGAAATCGCCAAGCGAAACTTCAGTGGAAGGCCATCGTGGAATTCCAGTGCAGACACGACACGCTCCGACGCCGAAGCGATCACATTCGAGAGTATCGATATTTCTGATTTCTTCGGAACACTCGTACCGGGCGGCAATCTCCTCGCGATTCACGGTTTGAATGTATCCCCAACGAGTCCCGATTTTCTTATCTCCGCCGAGCTTCTCATCGACAAAACCGATGACACGAATGTCGATCCATCCGGTGCAATCCGTTATACAAATCCGATTACTCTAACTCAAAGCACACAAGTGAAAGCAAGGGTATTGAGCGGTAGGAATTGGAGCGCGCTCAACGAAGCATTTTTTACCATCGGCCCGGTTGCGGAGAATCTTCGTATTACCGAGATCATGTATCATCCCCAATCCCTAAACGATACCAGCGAACCGAACGAAGAATTCATTGAATTAACGAACATCGGAGACGAGACGATCAATTTGAATTTGGCCCGATTCACCAACGGAATCGACTTTACCTTCCCCAATATTGACCTGCGCTTCGGTGAAAACGTCGTTGTCGTTCAAGACCGTAACGCTTTCGAGGCTCGATATAGTAACCGCATCGATATCGCGGGCCAATATAATGGAAGTTTGAACAATGCCGGCGAGAAAATCACGCTGGAAGACACTACCGGCCGGACCATTCTGGATTTCACTTATCGTGACGGCTGGCATTCCCTGACGGATGGTCAGGGATTCTCTCTGACAGTTGTCGATCCGACTCATCCGAACCTCGATAGTTGGGATGACAGCGACGCATGGCGGGCCAGCGTCTATATTGGCGGCTCGCCGGGGCAGGACGATAGTGGCATTCTCCCGAATCCGGGTGACGTAGTTATTAATGAGCTATTGGCCAATTCGCCGGGTGGTGCTCCTGACTGGATCGAGTTATACAACAAAACCGAAGCTGTAATTGACCTTAGCGGTTGGTTCCTTAGCGACAGTGATGACAATCTCTTCAAATATGGGATTGCTCTGGGCACAACGATTGAGCCTTTCGGATATCTGGTTTTCTATGAAGATCTGCACTTTGGCAACACAGATGATGCCGGATGTTACGAGCCTTTTGCCTTAGGGAATAATGGCGAACGCGTGATTCTTAGCTCCGCGCAAGGTGGTATTCCAACAGGTTATCGAGAGAGCGAAGACTTCGGAGCTTCGGCAGGCGGCGTTTCAATCGGACGTTACGATAAATCCGGCACGGGGAATATTAATTTCGTTGCTTTAGAATTCCCGACGCCCGGTTCTGAAAACGCCTATCCGCTCGTCGGTCCTATTGTTATCAGCGAAATCATGTACCATCCCGACTGGCCCGATGACGGCACTTATACAAATGACCAATACGAATATCTTAAACTTCAGAATATCAGCGCCGAGCCGGTGACGTTATTCGATGAGGATAAGGCCGCATCGTGGACGTTTACGAGCGGCATCGAATTCACGTTCCCCACCGATAGTCCCGTGACCATCCCGGCCGGCGGCTCCCTCTTCGTAGTCCGACATCCCGGTGCGTTTTCCTGGCGATATCCACAAATACAGGCCAAGATGATCCTCGGTCCTTACTCCGGGAACCTGAGCAACGCCGGTGAGCGCATTGAGTTAAGCATGCCCGGTGACGTCGATAATGATGGCGAGCGTTATTACGTCCGCATTGACCGGGTTACCTATAGCGACGGTTCGCATCCTGAAAACTGTCCCGGCTCCGTGGACCTCTGGCCAACTGGACCCGACGGCTCCGGCCAGTCGCTTATTCGAATAAGTCTTTACGATTATGGCAACGCCCCGGAGAACTGGCAGGGCGCTTCACCGACACCCGATAGTAGAAGATAAATCACGCTACAGGAAACAACAAATGTCGGGATTGAAGAAATTTTCTGTGTATATCTTTGCACTGAACTTTTGCTTGATCGGTTCTGTGAAGGCGGGAAGCATTCCGTTGGTCATCAATGAGCTAATGGCCTCAAACAGTACGTGCGTCGAAGATCCTCAGGGCCAATACGACGACTGGATTGAAATCTACAATGACGGCAATGAGACCATCGATATCGGCGGCATGTATCTAACGGACGATTTGTCCCTTCCCACCAGGTGGCAGATTCCGGCTGACAACCTCATCCCGGCAGGCGGTTTTCTACTCATCTGGGCCGAT
>JAFGTG010000077.1 GCA_016934255.1 Sedimentisphaerales bacterium | reverse complement strand
CGTATTTTCCTTTCCGAGTCCTCAACTCAGGCATTGAACGCGTCCAACTCGAAATAACTTGTTTTCGCAAATGATACCGGGTAAAATGCGGGTTGACAAGGTGCTATAAACATTAACAAGACTTTTGCAAAAGTCTTAACATTAAAATGGTCTCGGCTCCATATAAGAAATAATAAGGAATATCATAGGTGGCAGCAAATCAAGGCATAGAAGAAGGTTTGGATTTTATTCCTAAGTTCGATAAACAAGGACTCATACCGGCCATTGCCCAGGATGCCCGGACCGGCCAAATTCTCATGGTCGCCTTTATGAACCATGAGGCTCTTGAGAAAACCATCCAATCGGGTTACGCGACCTATTACAGCCGGTCACGAGGGAAATTATGGAAAAAAGGCGAACAAAGCGGCCATCTCCAACGGGTTGAACAGATTCTTGTCGATTGTGACCAGGACTGTCTGGTTCTCGAAGTCACCGTCGATGCCGGTCAATGCCACGTCGGCTATCAATCATGCTTCTATCGGGCGCTGAAGCAAAACACCGATAATAAACTGGAGTTTGTCGCTGAAAAGGTGTATAACCCTAAAGAAACCTATAAAAAGTAAGATCAGACTTTCAAAATAAGACGACATACACGAAAAAGACGGTTATATGAACACCGTCTTATCCGCTTTTAGACCGCATAAAACAGCATTTTGGCGCTTTTTTCTTGTTTATTACCATAATAACACGTTACAATTCTGCCGATAGTGTTCACTATATTACAGTTCATGGAAGAGCGGCAATATTGTTCTTTTTTCACGGCACAGGAGATATTCCTCGATATATAGTAGAGTTTGGAAATATCGTTTAGAGTACATAGAGTTAACTTTTTGAGTCTTTGGAGGTCGAAACCATGAATAGAATGAAGTCAAAATGGGTAATGGCTTGTGCCTTGGCATTGCTTCTCAGTATCGGACACGTTGCCCTGGGCGCTCCCAGCAATGATAATTGCGCGAATGCAAAGCCGGTGGGCAACGTAACCAACTTGTCATTTGATACAACAGAAGCGACCTTTGACGGTCCCGGGCACTATTTGACCGGCCCGAATATATGGTACTGTTATACTGCTACATGTACGGGTTGCGCCACGGTTAGTCTGCTCGGCAGCAGCTACGATACGAAGATGGCCATCTATACCGGGTGCGGCTGCTACCCGTCCTCAAACAAGTTGATCATCTGTAATGACGATTATATGGAGAACAGTCCGCAATCGCAGGCCACGTTCGCCGTCACGGCCGGAGAACAATACCTCATCGAGGTCGGAGGCTTCAATGACAGCGTGAAGGGCGAAGGTGTCATTACGATTAGTTGCGACAGCCAGGCCCGTCCACCGAGCAACGACGATTGTATCAACGCCATGTCCGTCGGCAACGTGACCAACTTGCTTGTAGATACGCATTGCGCAACATTCGACGGGCCGGGGCATTGTGTATCCAGCCCGAATCTCTGGTACCTTTACAGACCCGGCAAAACGGGTGACGTTACGATCAGCCTGGAACGCGTCGATGCCGTCGATACCAAACTGGCGGTGTATATGGGAAGCAATTGTTATCCAAGATACACCGACATGATTGAGTGCAATGACGACTTCGGTAATTCGCTGGACTCCCAATTGACATTCACGGCGAACGCCAACGAATATTATCTTATTGAAGCCGGGGGCGACGACGAAGACGCGGTCGGCAGGATGTTAATGACCATTACCTCCGACAATGTCCCATCCTCCGACAGCGATGATTGCTCGGATGCCCAGGCGATCGGCGAGGTAACGAACCTGGTCTTCGATACGACAGAGGCTACGTTTGATGGTCCCGGTTTATGCCTGACCAGCCCGAATATCTGGTTCCTGTACACAGCGTCAACCACCGGCGAGACCACGGTCAGCCTCCTCGACAGCAGCTTCGATACGATGCTCGCCGTCTATAAGGGCGCCGACTGCGACCTAACCTCAAGCGATTTGATCGAATGCAACGACGATGCGCCCGGCGTTTACCAGTCGGAAATCACTTTCACCGCGACCGCCGGCGCTAAATATCTGATCGAGATTGGCGGGTATGGCTCGAACAAAGGCGAGGGCCTCCTCAATATCAGTAGTGAGTCGTCAACTCAACCCTCCAAAGACAAATGCGAAAATGCCCAGGCCGTCGGCGAGGTAAAGGACCTGGCGTTCGATACGAGAGAAGCCTCGTTCGATGGTCCCGGCCTGTGCCTGACCAGCCCGAATATCTGGTTCCTGTACACGCCCTCATGCACCGGCGACGCCACGGTTAGTTTGCTGGGCAGCAGCTTCGATACGATGCTCGCCGTCTATATGGGCGACGATTGCGATCTGACCTCAAACGACCTAATCGAATGCAATGACGATGCCCCCGGCGTTTACCAATCCGAAATTACCTTTGCAGCCGTCGCTGGTGAAGAGTACCTCATTGAGATCGGCGGTTATGGTTCCAATACCGGTCAGGGTGTCTTGAATATCACGTGTGAAGGAGGTGCAGTCGAGAACGCTCCGGATCTCGGTGACGCTCCGGACAGCACGAATAACTTCAGCAGAAACATGACGGCTTATTCCGGCGTTAAAGCCAATTTCCCGACGGTTTACGACGACGGTAGTCATGACGGGCCTTTCGGGCCGATGCACCTGAACGATCAGGTCGTCGCCTATCTGGGCAAGAGCATCACCGCTGAAACGGAAGCCGACAAGGGCGCCGACGATGACGGTCTCAACAATATCAATCCCTCGTCCGGAACAAAGAACAACGATAAGGGGGATGACGGCATTGTTACACCGCTCAACCTGCCCACATGTCAATGGACGACGTTCGAATACTCCGTCAACGTCATCGACCCGGAGATCGATATGTATGCCAATGTCTGGTTCGACTGGAATCGCGACGGCGACTGGGATGACACACTCGAATGTGCCCAGGGCCTCGCAAAGGAATGGGCGGTTCAGAACCAGTTACTGTTCAATCTTCCGGTGGGGATCAATAAGATCACCTCTCCGGCGGTCCTCCCCTGGCATCCGACCAGCCCGGATGAAATCTGGATGCGAATCACGCTTTCGGAACAACCCTGGAAGCACGGCAGCAATCCCGGCGTAAAGGGCAATGCCGGCTCCGGACCCGAGGATAAATACCTGTTCGGTGAAACGGAAGACTATTACTTCATCCCGGATCTGAGCTACGTGATCTGTCAGGATTTCAACGGCGACGGAGAGATTAACACCGACGACCTGGTCGATTTCACAGAGAACTGGCTGGAGTATTGTCCGGATTAACAACAACGGTTATAGAAAAAATGAAACGGGCTGTGAGCGTTTGGCCGCTCGCAGCCCTTTCTTTTTATTCTGAAAATATACGCGCTACATCTTTGGCGAAATAAGTGATGAGAATATCGGCGCCCGCGCGCTTGATCGCAGTCAGGACTTCCATCATCGTTGCCCGTTCATCCGACAATCCCGCCGCGGCGGAACTCTTTACCATCATATATTCGCCGGAGACATTGTAGGCCGCAATCGGACAATCGAAACGCTGCCGGGCGCGATAAATAATGTCAAGATAGGCCAGAGCGGGCTTGACCATGACAATATCGGCGCCTTCCTGGATATCCAGGGCGATCTCGGCCATCGCCTGATCGGAATTGGCCGGGTCCATCTGGTACGCCCGCCGGTCGCCGAAAGCCGGGGCGGATTCGGCCGCGTCTCGAAAAGGTCCATAGAAGGCCGAGGCATATTTTGCCGCATAAGACATGATGGCTACCTCTTTAAAGTCGTTCTCTTCCAGGGCTTCACGAATAGACTTAACTCGGCCGTCCATCATATCCGACGGGGCAACGATGTCGACGCCGGCCTGGGCGTGTGAAAGCGCCATCTTCGCCAACAATTCACAGGTCGGATCGTTATCGACTTTGCCCTCTCGAATCACGCCACAATGCCCGTGGCTGGTGAATTCACAGAGACAAACATCCGTAATGACCAAAAGCTCCGGCATCGCTTGCTTTATCTCTCGAATCGCACGTTGAACAACACCGTCCTCAGCCCACGCCTCTGAGCCGATTTCATCCTTTTTGCCCGGAAGGCCAAAAAGCAACACTGCCGGGATACCTAACGAAGCCACCTCAGCCGCCTCGGCGGCAATCGTGTCCGGCGAGAAATGAAAGCAGCCCGTCATGGACGCGATCGGCTCTTTAATCCCTTCGCCCTCACGAACGAACAACGGGTACACCAGATCGTCCACGCCGACAACCGTCTCTCGCACCAACCTTCGTATCGAAGGACTGCTCCGCAACCTTCGCATCCTGTTTTGTGGAAATCCCATCATATTACTCCATACTCTTCTATCGCATCCAGCAATCCGTCGAGGGTATGTTCACTCGCCGTAACGTGAACGACAATGCCGAATTGTTCCAATCGTTCGGAGGTGACCGGCCCAATCGATGTGACTTTAACTTTAGAAGCTTTAACCAAATCAGCACTGATCCGCTCGAAAAATTCATCGACTGAGGACGGGCTGGCAAACGTCACATAGTCAATCGTTCCTTTGCGGATTGCTTCCACTAAATAAGACGGATCGTCTTTTGATGCTGTGGCGGTATAGAGGGCAACGTTGTCAACGTCTGCTCCGCCGCCGACCAAAACATCCACCAGTTCGTTCGACGCAATCTGCGAGCGCAAGAGCAGGATTTTCTTGCCATGCACATTTGTCGAACGAATGAGCTGTCTGCCCAGCTCTCGACCGGTAAAGACGTCCGGAACGAAATCCGCCGTGACACCGAAGCTGGCTAACTTCGCCGCCGTCTTGCTGCCGATGGCCGCCACCTTCGCCGAACCGAATACCCTGGCATCCTTACCCAAATCTTTAAGAGCTTCAAAAAAGATCGCCACGCCGTTACCACTCGTAAAGACGATCCAATCGTACCGATGGAACTTCGTTAACGCTTGCAGGAATTCGTTCGAGTTCGTCAGGGATTCGATTCGTATCGTCGGAAAGGATATCGGGTTGCCGCCGCGAGTAACAATCTTCTCTGCAAAAGCCGCATTGCCGATAGCGTCCCGCGTCATAACGATATGTTTACCGAACAAAGGCTTTTTCATAAACCAGTCGAATCGTGCATCGCTATTGGCCGCTTCGCCGATGACAACAAGGGCGGGCGGTTCGATCTTCCGTTCCTTACATTCGTCGCTGACTCGCTCAAGTATCGACCGGAGCACGCGCTGCGCCGGCAACGTCGCGTTGGCGATAATCGCTACCGGCGTATCCGCCGGCTTGCCATTTTCTATCAGTCGTTGAGCAATCGATTCGAGCGTACCTATCCCCATATAAAAAACAATCGTGCCGGCAAACTTCGCTAAAACGCTCCAGTCGATATTGCTTTGGTCCTTGCCCGCCGCCTCCCGGCCGGTAATGAACGTCACCTGCGAGCTATATTCCCGATCCGTCATCAAAATACCGGTATAGGAAGACGCCGCGACAGCCGCGGTTACGCCGGGCACGATTTCAAAACCGACCCCCGCCTCGATCAGCACAGCCAACTCTTCGGCAACCCTTCCGAACATACAGGGATCGCCGCCCTTCAAGCGTACAACCGTCTTGCCGCCAAGGGCCTTCTCGACGAGCACGTGATTGATCTCGTCCTGCGTGCACGATCCTTTGCCGATCCGCTTGGGTACATGAACAATCTCAGCGTCCCGACGCGCATAGTGCAGCAAAGCCGGATTGGCCAATTTATCGTAAATCACACAATCCGCGGTCTTGAGCACTTCAGCTCCGCGAACGGTAATCAAATCCGCCCTTCCCGGCCCGGCGCCAACCAAATAAACAAAACCTTTTTTCATCATGTGTCATCGTTCTACAGGTAGGGTGGGGCTCCCTTAGGGATGCCTTACGGTATTGCCCCACCAATTCTCCTTACAATACCAAAAACAACTGCACAACGCCATTGATTTTAATACTAACGAAGAGTATGGCTGGACTCCGTTCTGCTTGGCTCGACATGACGGAAAGCGATTATTTTTCGAGAGTAGCAAGGATTTGTTTACCGCCGGCGTTGAGGAGATCTTGGGCGAGGTGTTCGGCGAGGTTTTCGGCTTCGGCGATGGGACCAGTGACTTGGCGGGCAATATAGTTTTGACCATGCAAGTCAGAAATAAAAGCGCAGATTTCAATTTCACTCCCATTTATCATAGCGTAGGCGCCGACGGGCGCGTGACAGCCGCACTGCATGGTGGTCAGGATCTTTCGCTCGGCGGTCGTGGTTGTTCTGGCATTATCGTCGTCGATGGCGGCGATGAGTGCGTTCGTCTCAGTATCGTTGGCCCTGGTTTGGATCGCTAAAGCGCCCTGGGCGGGCGCGGGGATGAACTCAGACGGATCGAACACGAGCGAGATTCGATCATCCAGGCCGAGTCTTTTCAATCCTGCATGGGCCAACAGCACGGCGTCGAAGTCGTCCGATTCGAGTTTCTTCAATCTGGTCTGCACGTTGCCGCGAATGGGCGTCGGTTCGAGATCAGGCTGGAGATGTTTGAGCTGAGCGGCGCGCCGGAGGCTTGAGGTGCCTATCCTCGCTCCCTTCGGCAATTGCTCGATGGAATCAATCGGCGAATCACAAACAAGACAATCCTCCACGAAGTTTCTGTCAAATACCGCGGCGATGGTCAAACCGTCCCGCTCAGCCGTGGGCAAGTCCTTGAAACTATGGACGGCAAAATCCGCCTCACCGGCCGCTAAGACGTCCTCAAGCTGTGAGGTGAAAAAGCCGGTAGCCTTGAGGTTCCATAAGGCCGTGCGCCGGTCGCGATCGCCCGTGGTCGTGACCTGCTTAATCTCGATCTCGATGCCGGGATGAATTTTCTTCAACGTGGCGACGACATACTCGGTTTGAGCGATGGCCAGCGCCCCGCCGCGTGTTGCTACTGTAAGAACTGACATATAACTCTTTCAAGAAACGGTATAAGTTTATCTTTTTCATCAATCAGGGAATATTTTAAAACCGATGATGACTATTCACAACTTCAAATTACAGTGAAAACGAACCATCCGCTTTGAAAGGTCGTATAGAATTGTCCTTGTAAATCGTGCGCATTGGGGCATAATGAATCACGCAAAGCTTAATTCATGGCATGAAGGGATTTGAATGAACAAGTTCAGGCGCGAGGTCATGTGGGCAGCCCTGACGCTCATTATCCTGCTGACCGTGTTCTCGATCTACGGCGCCTTTATCGGCGCCGCGCGGGCGGGGGCCTTCTTCAATCGCATTCCCCTGGCTATTTACTGGATGGCTTTTGCGATCCTGCTGATCGTGGCGTTTGTCGTTTTTCCCCGTCTGATCCGCGTACCGGGCTTGCTCCTCATGCACGCCGGGTGCATTCTCGTCCTGGCCGGCGGCATGTGGGGCTCGCGAGCCGGACATGAATTCCAGAAACGATTTCTCGGAATTGAGAAAATCCGAACCGGCCGCATGATCGTCTATGAGGGCCATAGCGACAACAGAGTTTTTCAGGACGAAAATCAATTCGAGATATTACCTTTTTCCATTGGGCTAAAAGACTTCCGAATCGAGTATTACGAACCGGCCTATTTAGAAATCGAAACAAGCCCCGGGCAAAATCTGAAAATCCCCGCCGAGGCGGGCCGGGAATTCGAATTAGGCGGCGGACGTGAAACGGGGAAAATCGTCAGGGCATTCGAGAATTTCAAGATGTCCATTGAGAACGGCCAGAGAGTCGCGTTCGACGATCCGCGTCCCGGCTCGAACCCGGCGCTCGAAATTGAAATGACAGACCCCAACGGGGAGGCCACCACACAATACGTTTTCTCACTGATGCCGGGATTCGGCCACACGCAATCCCAAGTCAAACTCACGTATCACCGACCGGCGAACAGGATGATCAGTGATTATGTCAGTGAACTGGAGGTCGTCCGAGACGGCCAAGTCGTTGCCGAGAAAGATATCGAGGTGAACCACCCGCTCCACTATGGCGGGTATCATTTCTACCAGCAGTCTTACGACGATCAGGCCGGGCAATTTACCATCCTCTCCGTCTATTCCGATACGGGATTAAAGATGGTCTTTATCGGTTATTGGGCCCTTTGTATCGGAATTTTTTGGCATCTGTGGCTCAGGCATATTTTCGCAAGGATAAAATCAAAAAGTAAATAGATGGCTATTAAATACACGACTCAGGGATTACTTATTTACAGCACGATGGCCGCGTATCTTTTGGCCTTCATCGTAACGATGGTGCGTCGCCCCAAAACCGGCCATGTGATTTATCTCCTCGGTTTTGCCATTGCCGTCGTCTCTTATGGTTATCGCTGGATTCACGTGGGCCACGTACCGTTGCAGAATCTTTTCGAGGTCTTTTTATCCCTGGGAATGATCTATCCCATTTCGCTGTTTTGCAAGCGTGTATTGCGCGTCGGCGGGTACTGCTTTGATATGTTCCTCGGGGTCATTGTTTTATTTCCCGCGGGATTTGTCTTTCATGCCGAACCGCAACGACTACCGCCGGCCCTGCAAAGCTGGTTGTTTACACCACACGTGGCCGTCTATATGTTCTCATACATCTTGATGGCCAAGGCGACATTCCAGGCCGTCTGCCAATTAGCGGGTATAAATCCGAAGCCCGGCGAAAATCTCCTCCCCCCCGAGCAGGCAACCTACGCCATCGTCTGCCTCGGCTTTCCCCTACTGACGCTCGGCCTGATCCTTGGCAGCTACTGGGGCAAGCTCGCCTGGGGCGATTACTGGGGCTGGGATCCGAAAGAACTCTGGTCGTTGGCTTCGTGGCTGATTTTTGTCGGCTATTTACATTTCCGCTACATGTTCGGGAAAAAATATCCGCACGTAAACAGCATTTGGGTAATCGCCGGCATGACCGTCATCATTATCACGCTGCTCTGGGTTAATCTATCGAGACTCTTCCCCGGCCTGCACAGCTATGCGACGTAAAGGCAGAGAAGCTTATTTCGCAACTCTTTCTAAATAGATTTCCGACGCAGACCCATCCAAAACGGAACAGTTCACTTTCATTTCCATCATTCCGAGCGCAGTCGAGAAATCTATTAAAACTATCGCGACACGAGATCAAATGTTTCGCTTAAAGCGCCCGGAGGAACTCGACCATGTCCTTCTTTTCCTGCTCGGTGAGTTTCGTTTCCAGGATCAAATTGAAAAACTCCACCGTATCGTCCAGGGTGAGCAACCGGCCGTCATGCAGGTAAGGCGGCGAATCCTTAATACCCCGGAGCGGGAAGTTTTTGATCGGGCCGTCAGCCGAAGCATATCGCCCGTTGACCATCTGGGGTTTATAGAACCGCTCGGTCTTGAGATTGTGCATGAGATTGTCGGTATAGTAAGGCGGCGTATGGCATACGGCGCATTTGCCCTTACCGAAGAAGACGTCCTGGCCGTGAATCTCGGATCGTGTGGCTTTGTCCGGATCGAGCTTCCCGAAAAGATCCAGCTTCGGGGCCGGCGGGAAGTCCAACAGGGCCTGGAACTCGGCCATAAAGTGAACCTGGCTCCCGCGTTCGAGGACGTTGACGCCCTTTTTGGTCGCGATGACCGGATCGCCGTCAAAATACGCGGCCCGCTGCTCGAACTCGGTAAAGTCCTCGATGGTTTTGAGGGCTCGTTGCGAGCCGAACAATCGCTGGATATTGACGCCTCGCAGCGGCGGTGTATCCAGTCGATGCCGGAACTGCTGCGGCCGGATATCACCCACCAAATGGGTCGGCGCCGCCGTGTGGCCGTTGGAATGACAATCGAAGCAGGTTACTCCCCGGCTGGGACGGGCGCTGCGGCGGTCCTCCGTTTGATTGAACTGCTGCTGGGGGAACGGCGTAACCAATAACCGCAAACCCTCGAGCTGCTTCGGATTGAGAATGCCGTTGAAAAGCTCGTAGTAGTTGTCGATTGTTACAACCTTGCCCTGGGAAACATCCCCGAGATCGGGGCGCGTGGTTAGGAAAATCGCCGCCGGGAATTCCGGCAGAAAATGATCGGGCAAATCAAAGTCGAGATCGAATCGCGTTAAATCCCGCCCTTCCTGTTTATTGATCTCGTCGATGACGAATTGGGGAAACACCATTCCACCTTCGCCGTGATTGGGATGCGGCAACGGCAGAAAGCCTTTCGGGAACAGACCCTTGTCGCGAATCTGTTCCGGCGTCATCTCGCTAAGTCTTTGCCAGGTTATCCCTGATGGCAATTTCACCCGGACGCCCTGTTGAACTGCCTTGCCGCGAGACATCGTCACACCGGGAGCCGGCCGGTCGGCCAGATCGTACCTTTCGTTGAGCAAATCCATCTGGCGTTTCATGACGCCGGCTTCGGCGGCTTTCATCCTGGCCATCGTTGTTTCAAAATCTTCCGTGATGGCCACGGGGGAATAACTCGTCGTTTTGGCGCCGGCGCTGCCAACATAAACAGAAGCACCGACAGCGACAATGCAAAGACAGACCCATAGCGTGGTTCGACATTTCTCGGATTTCATCTCTGACTCCTTTCTACAACAACAGTTTCCCTCGTTCGATTATACGCCTGTTAAAAAGCGTATAATCCGAATCCATTTTGTCAAGTATAATCTTGCGAATAAATCATTTTTACCAAAATAAATATAGCATAAGTCAATAAATTAAAGATATTTACACGACTCTTCAGAACACCACATTCTCCGTAAGAATTTCATCCTGCATCATCAGACAGAACGGTCCTATCATTCCACCATAATAACGAACGAGTTGTATGCTTTTAAATAAAGAAAGAGGCAACAGCGCATAAAAAGGCCGAGCGAATTCTACCCGGCCTGTGAGATTGCGTTGTTCCTTGTTTAGTCCATCGCTTCTTACTTTGCGAAAGCCGCAGGATCGAAGAACGAAGGATCCTTCCGCTCCGAATAGTCGAAGAAGAAATCGCCATACTCGCTTTTTCTCGGATCGCTGAAACAAGCTCGAATGGGAAGTTT
>JAFGTG010000076.1 GCA_016934255.1 Sedimentisphaerales bacterium | reverse complement strand
ATGCCAACGTAGCTCAACGGTAGAGCTCTGGTTTTGTAAACCAGTGGTTGTCGGTTCGAATCCGACCGTTGGCTTTTGCGGAAAAGTACTTGTATTTCGATCTCGTATAGTTTATACTGTTAAACTTTATATTTGGCTCGAATCGTGGGCCTGACTTTCTAACGGATACGAATAATGAGCAAAGAAACACCTGAAAAGACAACCGCTGGTACACGAGCTGGTTGGCTCCGTCGCAATATCATTAAGGCGATCATCGTTCTGGTGGTGATTGGGGCACTGGTCGGGGTCTCTAAAATCCCAAAGACAGACCGCCAGGTCGAAGCGACGGAAGCGCCGCCGGTAAACGTTTCAGTTATGACGGTGGCCGCCGAACCGGAGCTTGCCGATACGTTCACTTTGCCGGCAGTCGTCGAGCCGAACCGGGTCGTGACGGTCTCGGCCGAGGTTTCCGGCCGGATCGAACGGATCAGCCCGGAAAAAGGCGATAGGGTCTCCGCCGGCGACTTACTCGTCGAATTGAATTCCGATCTTTTGCGTCCACAATTCGAGATGGCAAAAGCGCAAGTCGAGTTCAACCAGATCGAATTCGAGCGGATGGAAAATCTCGTGAAAGATAACGCCACCGCCCGGCGGGATCTCGACAACGCCAAGACGCAACTGGACGTCAGCAAAGCGCAGCTCGAGGAAATCGAAGCACGTCTAAATCGCACCCGTATTCTCGCCCCCATGTCAGGGGTTATGAATAATAAACTTGTCGAGGAAGGGGAATACGTCGATCCTGGTGCGCCCGTCGCCGAGATTGTGGAAACGGATACGGTTAAGGCGGTTGTGGAAATTCCCGAAAGTGATGTGGGTTTCTTCCGTGTCGGCGACCGAGCGGAAGTTCGTGCGGATTTCAAAGGCGAAGAGGAAGATACCGTGCTGGTTGGCAAATTGACCTTTATCAGCGAATTGGCCGATTCGCAAACCCGTTCTACACGCGTCGAGATCACGCTAAAGAACGATAAACGGCTTCTGCGAAGCGGGCAAATCGTTCGGGCTCACCTGACGCGCCAAATTCTGAGGGATGCGATCCTCATCCCACTATTGGCCGTGATACCGATGGAGGATGGCAAGGCCGTTTATGTTGTTAATTCGACCGAGGCAAAACGTTGTGACGTCAAGCTTGGGTTCATCAAAGGAGATCGCGTTCAGGTGCGAAGCGGCTTGAAACCGGGAGACAAGCTCATCACGTCCGGCCATCGTTTCGTCGCGCCGGGACAAACGGTAAACATCGTATCGGAGAAGAAATAGTCGCTATGCTTCTGACCGACGTTGCTATCAAAAACCGAACCACCGTAGGCGTTTTGGGCCTCATCATCATTCTCGTCGGAAGCTACAGCTATATGTCGCTGCCCCGCGAGGCGGCCCCGGATATCCCGATCCCCTACATCCTGGTCACGACCACTTATGAGGGCGTCTCACCGGAGGATATCGAGACCTCCGTGACGATGAAAATCGAGAAAGAATTGAACGGTGTGCGAGGCGTCGAGGAAATTACATCGAGTAGCGCCGAGGGGATGTCGTTGATCAGCGTGGAATTCGATCCGGACGTGCCCAGCGAAGTCGCCTTGCAACGAGTGCGCGACCGTGTGGACCTGGCCAAGGGGGAACTACCCTTTGATGCGGAAGAACCGGTTATTAACGAAATCAACTTCGCCGAACTACCGATTATGCTCATCAGCATTTCGGGCGAGATCTCCCCGGTCCAGCTTAAAGAGATTGCGGACGATGTCCAGGACGCGCTCGAAGCGGTGCCGGGCGTGCTCAAGGTCGAAATGGCGGGCGACCTGGAACCTGAGATTCGATTGGAGTTCGATCCCGACCGAATCGCCGAGTACAACCTGACGATCCCGGAGATTTTGGCCCTGATCCCGTCGGAAAACGTAAATATCTCCGCCGGCGGCCTGGAAACGGACGTGACGAAATTTAACGTGCGAATTCCCGCCGAGTTCGTCACACCGGAGGAAGTGGACCATTTGCTCCTGACCGTTCGGAACGGCAAACCTATTTACTTGTCTGATGTCGCCCAGGTACGATACACTTTCAAAGATCGCACCAGCTATTCGCGGCTCGATGGTGTTCCCAATATCACATTAAGCGTCAGCAAGCGCGTCGGTTCCAACGCCGTCCAGGTCTCGGACTATATTAAAGAAGTGATAAAAAAGGCGCAAGAGCAGGCCAAGGGCGTGGTGAAGTTCGTTATCACTTACGATATGTCAAAAATGGTTCGCAATATGGTCGCGGACCTGGAAAACAACATTGTTTCGGCGCTGATTCTCGTTACGGCGGTGCTATTGCTATTTCTCGGCCTGCGTCCGAGCACCATCGTGGCGATGATCATTCCGTTGAGCATGCTGATTACCTTTTTCCTGGTTCAGATGCTGGGGTACACGCTGAATATGATCGTTTTGTTCGGCCTTATCCTCGTGCTGGGGATGCTTGTGGATAATGCGATCGTTATTGTCGAGAACATTTACCGGCATCTTCAACTCGGACACAATCGCATCGATGCGGCGATCCTCGGCGCGCGGCAGGTCGCCTGGCCCGTGATCACATCGACGTTTACGACCGTCTGCGCGTTTTTACCGATGATGTTCTGGCCGGGCATCATGGGCGATTTTATGAAGTACCTGCCGATCACCCTGACCATCGGTTTGCTGGCCTCGCTCTTCGTGGGACTCATCTTCAATCCCGTGATTTGCTCAATTTGGGCGGGGCGTTCCCCTACACCGCGTCAGATGGACCACTGGTTCATTCGCGGCTACCGTCGGTTCCAGCACTTGGGACTGAACAATCCGGGCCTGACCTTGTTCCTGGCATTTAGTTTATTACTGGCTATAGGCAGCCTGTACGGCAAGGTCGGCCAGGGTGTGGAATTTTTCCCGGAAGGCGATCCGGATCGTGCGGTGATCAATGTGCGCGCGCCGCAGGGGACGAACATTCACGAAACCGACGAAATCGTCCGCCTGATTGAAGAACGCGTCCAGCCGTTCAAACCATGGATCGAGCGTATCGTCACAAACGTAGGCTCAGGCGGAGGCACGGGGGAGCTTATGGCCAGTACCGGCGGCCCGCACCTGGCCAATGTAACCCTTGTCTTTTATGATTTTGTCGATCGCAAACGGCCTTCAACAGAGATCATCGCCGAAGTCCGTCAGGCCGTATCTGACTTAACGGGAGCCGAGATACAGGTTGAGAAAGAAGAGATGGGACCGCCGACCGGTGCGGCGGTCACAGTACGCATCGTCGGGGAGGACTTCAAAACATTGGAACGTCTCAGCGAGCAGGCCAAGCGTACGATCGCCGACGTGCCCAACATCGTCAATCTGAAAAGCGATTTTGAGGCCGCACGTCCGGAACTGGCCTTTCTTGTGGACCGTCGCGTCGCTATGCTGCTCGGCGTCAATACCGCTACGGTGGGTAACTTTCTGAAGATGGCCATCTTCGGCAGCAAGGTCGGGACGTATCGCGAATATAACGACGAGTACGATATTACCGTCCGCCTGCCCGTGGAGGACCGAACAAAAGTCGATGATTTATATCGGTTACAGGTTCCCAACGCGACCGGTAAGGCCGTACCGCTCAACTCGTTGGGCCGGTTCGAGTATCGAGGAGGATTCGGCACGATAAACCGGATCGATCAGAAACGCGTCGTTACAGTCACCGCCGACGCCGAGGGACGTCTCAGCACGGAGGTGCTGGCCGACGTTCAGACTCGTCTGGCAAAGTTTGAGTTGCCGCCGAACTACGAGATTCGTTACGCCGGCGAACAGGAAGAGCAGCAAGACGCCCAGGCGTTTCTTTCCAAGGCCTTCGGCATCGCCCTGCTGCTGGTGACGATGGTTCTGGTAATTCAGTTTAATTCCCTCATGATACCGTTGATTATCATGACCACGGTGATCCTCTCGCTGATTGGGGCCTTGATCGGTTTGTTGGTTTGTCGTTTGCCGTTCGGCATCATCATGACCGGGATCGGTGTGATCAGTCTGGCGGGCGTGGTCGTGAACAACGCGATTGTGCTGCTGGCCTATACACGTCAGTTACAACAACAGGGTCTGGACCTCGTCTCGGCCGCGGCGGAAGCCGGTGTGACGCGCTTGCGGCCCGTTATGCTCACGGCGTTGACGACGATCACGGGCCTGATCCCTATGGCGGTCGGTATTTCCTTCAACGTCCACACGTTAACATTGGCAACCAAAAGCGAATCCACGCAGTGGTGGCGGAATATGGCGGTCGTCGTGATTTTCGGCCTGGGTTTTGCCACGATCCTCACGCTGGTTGTCGTTCCCTCGCTTTATTGCCTGCTCAGCCGGCTTTGGCTCCGCTTGGGTTTAGACCCGACGGCGGCAAAACCCCATACCGAGGAAGAATCGATAACGGTTTCGGTTACTTAACCGGTCCTTAACCCTCACTTAGCGGTCGGATGATAGAGCTCCACTTCCCAGATGCGGGAGATTTTACCCGGCGTTTCGGTCACCACCAGGCGAATCCGGTTTGATTGGACCGCCGGAAATGTCCAGATGGTCTCCACCGGAGCGTTTCTAATCGCTCGTAATCCCTGAATGTCCTTCCAAGCTCCATCATGATCGTACTGTAATGTGAAACGACCAATCGGATCTTTAGAAATATTGCCGTCGAACCAACCGCTGATGATTCGCACGGCGCCGATCGTACAAGGTTCGGACCATGAAAAGGTAATATAGTCGGGTAATTCCGATGCATTGCTTACCCAGCGAAGCCGGTTATCTTGTATATCGAGCCGGCCGTCGTTAATGTTCTCCTTTGGATATTTCTTGACGTCGTAATTCGAGGAGACCGAGACTTTGGCATTCCTCGCGAGATTCGGGCCGGCTTTATCAAGCCACTGAGAAATATCCTCACCGACCATCATAACTTTGAGCTGCTCAAGATAATCGCTATAAACATTGCGGGGAAGACCGTTGTGCTTCTTACAGAGTGATGCCGCCATGCCAACGACTTCACCCATCATACCACAGGTTCGCATCACACGCACCGCCCCCAGGGCCTCATGGGTGACGCTGATGTCCCGGCCGGCCATGAACAGGTTTTCGATATTGCGAGAGTAGAGACACCGATAGGGAATCCAGTAAGGTTTTGTATAATGCGTATAATAGGCCTTGGAGATAAACTCATCCCCTTTAAAGCCGTCGTCGTATTTCGGGTCCGGCAGGTGCAGGTCGATACTCCACGTAGCCGGGACACATCGGTCGGGATAGATCACGCCATTGACGACGTCATCCTTGGTGAGAATAACATCCCCCAATAAACGCCGAGATTCCCGCTTGCCCGAGATATGGGCGGCCCAGTTAAGTTTATGGTTCGGGAACTGACCGAGAACATTCTTTAATGCATCCCATGCGCCGTACATCGCCCTGAAATTCAGGTCCCGGATATACTCGCCCTTCTCGATGGGATCGTGGTCAAAGCCGCTTTCCCAGTACCAGCCTCCCAACTGCAACTCCTTCATAGGAAACGGTTTATCACTTAGATCGACCGCCCAGGGACACCGGGGGAAGGATACCGGTTTGCCGGTCTCGACCACATTCCACAGATTACACCGGCCCATGTGTCCGGTCGTGGTCATCTCATAATCGGCTCCCGCAAGGTGGCCGACGCAACCGTCACCCGTACAATCTGCAAAGTACTTACCCACAAGGCGTTGTCTCCGGCCGGTTACGATGTGCTGTGCGATTACTGCGGCAATGGTTTTTCCCCGCATCTCGACGTGGTTCGCACGGTGCTCTAAAAAGAGCGTGATATTTTCTTCGGCGCGAACCAAATCAATTCTCCGTTTGTCTTCATAGAGTTCTGCTATATTATCCGGACCGTAGTGCGCCCGTCGTTCCGGTTCGAGTTCTCGAACAATGTCGCCGATTCGCAGATAAGGTTCGTAATTCGTACCGCCCCCCAGCCAAACGCGGACCTCTGAACTATTGTTGCCTCCCAGTACCGGTCGATCCTGAATGATCGCGACCTTCACGCCTCGCCGGGCTGCTGACAGCGCCGCACAAGTCCCTGCGATTCCCCCACCGACAACAACAAGATCATATTTTCCCCCATCGATAGGTCCCTTGGAAAGGCCCAGGAGTGATCGTCGCCACTCTGCCATGTCGGGATCTTTGTTCGGGGGTGTAAGGCTGAGATCCTTCGCGAAGAAAATCGCATCACAACGCCCCTCAAATCCGGTCAGGTCGTGCAGAGCCAGCTTGACCTCCGGATTCCTGATATCAACCGTGCCGCCGTCCTGCCAGTGCCACTCGGCTCCCTCCGTGCCGAAAATGGTATCAAGCTTTTGGTCGGCTACGCTTATTTGAAACCGACCTGGCGAGTCCGGGGTATTCCAGGGAGCCACCCAATCTCGAGTTCTGATCCATACTCTGTATCGGCCCAACTCAGGAAAAGACACGATCGTCGTCGCGTCGGCCACAGGAATTCCTAATCCGTGAGCTAACAGAAAGGGCGAACCCATCTGATCCATGAACTGTTGATCGAGTACCCAGCCTCCGAGATCGTTAAAGCGTTCGGCCTCGATAAGGATAGCATTTGCTAAAACCGGGGATGACACGTTAACGACCAATGAAACGAACGCAATCAGTGACATGTTAACAAATATATGTCGCATTGATATGATCCTTCGGAATTGGGCCTTTCAAGTCTTAACTCATAGAATGGGCGCTAATTTTAAAGCCGGTCACGAATCTTTTCGATAGAGTAAAAGCCGATAAGATTTGAATTGTTTGAATTGTTCCGCCGCCCGCTTGCCGCCGAAATACTTTTTATCGATTTTATCCAAATCGTCGCGAAATTTCCAGGTGACAAGCTTATGAATGGTCGGATACCTGTCGGCCAAAAATTCATTTATCGAATCCATCACCGGCTTGCCCACATTCACCAGCGCGTCATTTAATAAGTCCACTGTCGGCGCCGTTTGCTCCGTAATATCGATATCTTCGATGAGTTTGAAAGGACACGCCTCTACATGCGTGAAAAAGCTACTCAACAGATGCCCGCCTTTCTGCTTGCCTTCTTCCTTCATATCTTTCTTGAAGACATCGCATATGAGCATGTGGCCACCGGGATTTAGAAATCGGGCTGTTTGCTTCAAAGCTTTCAATAGAGAGATATATTGGAAGCTCTCAACGAACATAATCAAATCATAACGCTTGTCCGTCTCCATATGCTGGTACTTGCAGTTGAAGATTCGGCACTGATCGCCGACGGATTGACGGGCCTGTTCGGTCAGATAAGGGCTGGGCGAGACGCACTCGACCTGGTATCCCATCGAGATCAGCTTACGGGCCACCCGACCGGCGCCGCAACCCACGTCGAGAATCGTTTTGACGCCTTCGGGGATATGTGAAGTCAGGAATTTGACGTATTCTTCCTGAGCAAGACGCAAATGAGTGATATCCACGTCTAAATCGTCCGGCCAGTACCCGTAATGCAGGTGCTCCATCTTCAGAAAGTATTCTCCACAGAGCCACCCGATTTTCAATCCGACTTCCCGGGAACTGACTTTTTTCTTTTGCTTCATCCTGAGCGACCTTTGTAAATAAAAAAACAGCAAATTGTATCACGAATACACACTATACCAGTTTCAAAGAGAATCGAAAAGGCCAGAATCCCAAGTAAGGAGAAAAACCCATACTATCGGAATAATTGCTGCAATATCCATCACGGAACTTTATAATGGTGGCTAAAATGGTTTTTTCAGAGGAGTCCAACAAATGAGTCAAAGAAAAAGAATAGAATTTAGTACATTCCGGCCCGATATCTTTCGACGCTCAACAAGCACCGTGATGGTACTGACGTATTTTCTGTCCTGCGCGGTTATTCAAGCCCAGGATCAAGCCACCGCGCGCGTCACGCCAACCGATTTGCGATGTGAATACCTCAGCGAGCCTTTGGGAATCGACACCGATCAACCGCGATTGAGCTGGAAGCTCAAGGTCAATAATCCAAAGCCGCGTGGCCAGGTGCAGACGGCATACCATATCCTGGTCGCCGGCTCGAAACAGCAGCTTGATCGCAACAAGGGCAACTTATGGGATTCCGGCGAAGTCAAATCAAGTCAGTCGCACCTCATACCTTATAGCGGAAAACCGTTATCTTCGAACATGCGCTGTTTTTGGAAGGTGCGCGTGCGCGACGACCGAGGAACGTGGTCATCCTGGTGCACTCCGGCCCGGTGGACGATGGGATGTGTCAAATCTTCGGACTGGAAGGCGAAGTGGATCGGCTCGGACCAACTGTTCGCCGAAGTGAAGAAGCTGCCGCCGGAAGGCAACTATCTCTCCGATCCCTACCTTCGAAAGGTAATTACCTTGAACAGGCAACCCCGCTGGGCGACGATTCACGTCGCCTCTGTGGGGTATCACGAGCTTTATGTCAACGGAGCGAAGGTCACAGATGCCGTATTAATGCCAAATGTCGCCGACCACACCAAGCGGGCACGTTACGTCACCTACGACATTAACGACCATCTGCGAGCCGGACGTAACGCCATCGGTTTGTGGCTGGGAACGTCGTGGTCGATTTATCCGTTATATAAATCCGAAGATAAACCTCAAACGCCTATCGTCACGGCCCAGGCTCATATCGAAATGCCGGGCGGAAAGGGCCGGCAGCTCATCACGGACCAGACGTGGAAAACGTATCCAAGTCCCAACGTTTTGTTAGGCACGTGGATGTTTACGAACTTCGGCGGCGAATATTACGATGCTTCTAAGGAAATGCCGAACTGGTGCAGTCCCGATTTGGACGATGCGAACTGGAAATCGGCGACCGTATATACGCCCGAGTTGGCACTATCGGCCGAGATGGTCGAGCCGAACCGCCGTGTGAAGGAGATTAAGCCGGTCGGGATCGAGGACATCGAGGGCCAGGGCTATCGTGTAGATATGGGCGTGAACTACGCCGGCTTCGTGGAGCTGGACGTGAAAGGACAGCCGGGTGACATTATCGAATTGCAGTTCTCGGAAGATCTCAAAAAGATGATCACCCATAAGCTCCACAGCGCCTATCGCATCGGGCCGAGCGGCCAAGGGACCTTCCGCAATCGCTTCAACTACGGATCGGGACGATGGATACTCATCAAAGGTCTGAAATACAAGCCCGATTTGAAGGATATTCGGGGCTATCTCGTGCGAACCGATTACCAGCGGGCGGGTTGGTTCGAGTGCTCCAATAAGCTGATCAACGATATTTACAATATCGTGCTGTGGACCTATGAAAACCTTAGCCTCGGTTCCTATGTCGTGGATTGTCCCCAGCGCGAACGCATGGGTTACGGCGGCGACGCCCACGCCACAACGCAAACGGCGATGAACAATTACCACCTGGGGGCTTTTTACACGAAATGGTCCCAGGACTGGCGTGATACTCAGGGTAAAGACACCGCCTGGGGCCTCGGTGAAAAGGCCACGAACCAGAACGCCCCGACGGCGCCCGGAAACCTGCCTTATACGGCCCCGACCTAGTGGGGCGGCGGCGGACCGGCCTGGAGCGGCTATTGCGTCACCCTCCCGTGGTATATGTACCGCCATTACGGCGACACACGCATCCTCGAAGTGAACTTCGCCACGATTCAGCGCTGGCTGGACTTCCTCGAAAGCAAATCGAAAAACGATATGCTCGTTCGCTGGGGCGGGCAGTGGGATTTCCTGGGGGACTGGCTCTGGCCGGGCGCTGAGGGTGTCAACGGCGACACGCGGGAGACCTTGTTCTTCAACAATTGCTATTGGATTTACAATCTGAAAACCGCCGCACAGATCGCCGACGTCCTGGGCAAAAACGAAGATGCCACTAAATACCGCCAACGCGCCGAGACGGTTCGCCAGGCGGTTCACAAGGAATTCTTCGATCCGGGCGAAAATGGCTACGTGAATAACTTGCAAGCCTACCTCGCCGCGGCGCTGCTGGTCGGATTGCCTCCCGAGGAGCTTCAGCCGAAGGTCTTCAAGCGCTTCGAGGACGAGATTCTCATCCATCGCAAAGGCCACTTCTGGGGCGGAATCACGGGCGGCTATTTCATCGTCAAGAACCTGCTCGAATTCGACCGCCCGGACCTGATGTTCGAGATGGCCACGAAAGAGGATTACCCGGGTTGGGGGGACATGCTCCGCAAGGGCGCCACGACTGTGTGGGAAGCGTGGGACGGTCGTAATTCGCTGCTGCACAGCTCGTACTTGCACATTGGCGCCTGGTTCATCGAAGGGCTGGCGGGCATCCAACCCGATCCGGAAGGCCCGGGGTATAAGCGTTTCATTATCAAGCCGGGCGTGCTCAAGGGCAAACCGCTCGACTGGGTCAAGGCCCGCTTCGACTCACCGTACGGTACGATCCAAAGCGAGTGGCAAATTCGCAATGGAAAACTTATGCTAAAGGTTTCCGTGCCGCCGAATACGACCGGCACCCTGTATGTGCCGACCAGCGATCCGAAATCCATCAAGGAAGGAAATAACTCTTTACAGAAGGCTCCCGGCATCAAGCACCTGCGTGATGAAAAAGGACGTACTGTGCTTGAACTCCAGCCGGGCCGGTACAATTTCGAAGCCGCGTTATAAAAAATACTTCAATCCGGGATTTCAAATATAAAGTAAGACTTTTGCAAAATTGGAGGTTAGGCATATATTATTTCAGAAAATCTGTTTCAGGATTCTCACCATCGGGGTCATGACCCTCGTCTGGACGTCTCATGTGGTTGCTGCTGAAACGGTGCTCGCCAATCCGAACTTCGAACAAGGGCAACCCAGCCAGCCTCCGGACCGTTGGTATGTTCCCAAAGTACCCGGCTATCACGTTCTTGTCACTGACGAGAACCCGAAAAGCGGCAAACAATGTCTGACGATCAAGCGGGGCACGGAGAAATCCGGTCCTTTCGGAAACGTGATGCAGAAGATCGACGCGGCGTCCTTCCGCGGCAAACGTGTACGCTATCGGGCCGCGGTTCGTACACAGAGCGACGGCCAAAATGGCGCGGCGCAGCTCTGGATGCGAGTGGACGTGTTAACGAAGGAAGGGCAACGCAAGACCGGATTCTTCGATAACATGGCCAATCGCCCTATTCGCAAGAAGGAATGGGACTAT
>JAFGTG010000009.1 GCA_016934255.1 Sedimentisphaerales bacterium | reverse complement strand
TCGTGAGTTGCTTCATGAAGCTCTTCTGCGAGTACGTTTCTCTTTCTGTTTCTCCGCCGGTTCTGGCGGCGATGACGTCGGCGTCATAGTGCGGCGCAAGCGTTCACTCATGCGTGCGGAAACTCTTCAATCCGCCGATTGAACATCTTTGGAGTTGTCGGCGCCAGCGAGTGCGCTCCGAGTCCTTTGTTGAACTGTGGTGTTCGGCATTCGGAAAGAGTCGTTTCATGCCTTTGTAGGACTCGATCGCCTCGTCATCTTCCGATATTTGCGGTGATCAGCATCTTGCCGTCACAATTCGACGGATCGTTCGCATCAAATTGATGGTTCCTGAGAAAATTCGTCATGCGATCTATATGCGTAATGATTGGCGGTTTCGTCAAGCCGACGCCACTCGACGTTCGCTACATGCCCCTCGATGATGAGGGTCGGGAGATCGCGGCGCCTTGAAGACGCAAGCATTGTTGGAGAGCAGGATTGACAGACCAAGCGGGGCTTTCGTCCGCCCGGGCGCCCGACACCGGGGAGGGCGGCGGATCGGTCAGACGCGCATCCCCGTCCCATCGACAACCGGCAGCATGGGCACATCTTCTACTCTCTTGCCGTTTCTTCTCTCGGTGACCAGATCGAAGGCCTGTTGAAACGAATAGCCGATGCTCGCCAGTGCCTGCTGGATCGTCTTCACTTTCGGGAGAAGGACCGGCTGGTGTTTCGTACTGGCAGCGATCCGCCGGAAGTTGGGACTGTTCTTCGCGGCGACGAGCAGGTCGACGTCGTCAAGGATCTGGACGATGATCTTCATCTTGTCGGCGCCCGCATGGTCAAGATCGACGGCGGTGTTCTTTCGATCCCCGATGTGCGTCGTTCGCTGGTCCTCGGAAACGTCGTGAATCGAGAAGCGCAGCGTGTCGCCCATGTGTGTCTGAGCAACGCTGGTTCCATCGTTCGATCCGACACAGACGCGGAGTGTTTTCATGGTCCTCTCTCGTGGCCGCTGGTTCCGGTTGAACCGCGGCACTGCAGCCGCAGGACGTTGGGGAAGGCCGGTCCGAATACGCATTGCCCGAGCCCCGATCCTACCCGAAAATCCGCCGGGGGCTGGCAACTTTCGACGACAAACGCCGGGGATAAAGCCGTCAGGATCGAGACCCCGCTAGGCGTCAACAGCTCCGCCTCCACCGGACCGGCTTGATACGGAATGTCATACGCGTCCAGGATCGCCCGCGTTGCGGGTGCCGGGACCGGAAGGCGGCCATGGGAGGTCATGTCGGCGGTCCCGCCCCCGACACGTACCGTTCGACAGGACACGTCTTCCAGGTCCACCTCCAGATACTGTAGCCCCCACGCCGCTCCGACCACATCCAGCAGGATGCCTTGCGCCTCGTGCAGTTGCCCGCCGCCGGGGTGCTGATGCGGGACGCCGCGACGGTGTAACTCAAGGTGCTCGCTCCCGGCGAGCCAGCCGTCGTTGCCCGGGGTATCGCGCCCTGGGGCCTCCTCGGAGAAGGATGAGCCGTCCGCCGGGGGGCCGTCGATGGACTGGATGTAGGGCTTGATGTCGAGGACTGGCGTGCCGTCGAACAGATCGAGCTGATCGGTATAGACCCGCGTGCCATCGATCCGGCGCAAGCGGACGCGGGTCAACCCGACGGGACTGGGCCGGTTCGGGGAACGGGTGGAGAAGAGGCCGTGGCCGGCCCCATCGCTCTTCCAAGGCGGGCGCACCCGCAGGCTGTACCCACAGGACCTCTCCAGGTAGGAAAGCACGAAAAGGTGAGAGAAGGAGTCGAGTCCCTCCAATCCTTCGGAATACGCAGGGTCCAACTCGATGAAAAACGCGTCGGAAGGCTCGCCGGCATCCTGCGCCGGCTGGTAGGGGGCCCGATTACCATAGGGGGTGCGTACGTGGCCGATGAACGCCACGGCTGCCCTCGCGGCGTTTACGGACAGGGCAGGGAGAATCGCGTGAGCGGTTCGCTCTGCTTGGCACAGGATGGCCAGGGCCCGGTGAGCGAACCCGGCATACCCGCCACGGACCCCGGTAGCACGCAGGCTGCGTTCTAGGACGGCGGGCGCATCAGCGATGGCCAGCGGCTCGCGTGGCGGCGGATCGACGTTGATCTGAGTTGCCGGCGAACCGTCGGGGAGCTTCTGGTGCGACACGGTGATCGCGCCCCCCCCAAGTAACTCCGCGGCGGCGCTCATCGCATCTACCAGGCCATCCTCTGAGGCACCGAGGCCGATTAGCGCGGCGGCGAACATGTCCCCCGACATCCCCATGCCGGCGTCGATACAGAGCGAATGCCTTCTCGTCTTCACCGCCGCTCTCCGTTTTTCGTCGACCACGTCTCCCGGCGCAGGATGTGGCCGCCGACGCTCCTCTCGGTCGAGAAAGGCGATGGGAACTGGTCCACGTTTTCAGCATACCATCGACGAGCGCGGCCGTGCCACACCAAACCGCACCATTGCGAGGCATCCATATTCAGGCTTCGCCGTCCGTCACGCCTACCGGTGATAGAAGTTGAGTAGTCCACCAAGCCGCGATCGGCCGCGGATGATGCACGAAGCGGAGCGTTCGTTGATGACATCGGCCGATGGTCGGACAAGCCGACCACCGAGCCCTTGATGGATGCTTGCCATCGTCGTGCTCCATCGGCTCTTCAATTCGGCCGATCAGCCCCGGTGTTTTTTCGACCGCTTGCGGCCTCCGCCGACTCGACGAGTCCGGCCTATCTTTTCCGCCGCGAACCCGCCGGGTTTGTGATGGAGTTTCCCCTTATCGGAAGCCAAAATGTGGCCAGGTCGTCTGGCGTACACTGGTTCGTCAAGTCGGTCATACCATGGGCCGCGCCGTTATGATTGCCGCTTCTGCTACACTTGCGATCTGGATAGGTTTTTCATGACAGGAGGACGATATCATGGCAGATCTTGTATTTGGCCCAGTACCATCTAGAAGATTGGGGCACAGTCTGGGAATAAACAATATTCCTCCGAAGATCTGCACATATTCGTGTGTGTACTGTCAGGTCGGTCGCACGATGAATATGCAGATCGACCGACAAGAATTCTACATACCGGAGGAACTTGTCAGCGTCGTACGACAAAGAGTCGAAGAGACAAGGTTAACCGGAGAAACGGTGGATTATCTGGCCTTTGTCCCCGACGGGGAACCGACATTGGATATCGATCTGAAGCGTGAGATTGAGTTACTCAAACCGCTGGGGATTCCGATTGCGGTGATCAGCAATGCCTCGCTGATCTGGCGGAAGGATGTCAGAAACGATTTGGCGGAGGCCGACTGGGTGTCGTTAAAAGTGGATGCCGTGGATGAAACCATCTGGCGGCGGGTCGATCGCCCTCACGGAAAGTTGAAACTTGAGGACATTCTTGAAGGGGCCATGGCTTTTTCGCGATTGTTCAAAGGCACGCTGGCGACGGAAACCCTGCTCGCCGCCGGCATCAACGACGGCGATGAGAGCCTCCGGCATGTGGCCGATTTTCTCACGCGCCTGCGGCCGGCCACGGCCTACGTATCCATTCCCACACGTCCGTCGGCGGAGGAATGGGTCCGCTCGCCCGACGAGGCCATCGTCAATCGCGCATATCACATACTGAATGAAAAGGTGGAGCATGTAGAGTATCTCACCGGGTATGAAGGTGACGCATTTGCCTCCACGGGAAACGTGAAGGAAGACCTTCTCGGTATTACCGCCGTGCATCCGATGCGGAGGGAGGCGGTTGGAGCGGTTCTAGAGAAAGCGGGCGTGGATTGGATGATAGTGGATCAAATGGTCGCAGGGGATCAAATCATCGAGGCGCAATATGCAGGTCACACGTACTACATGCGGAGGTTTAAAAAAAGGCCATGACCATGGAATCCCTGATCGCGAAAGAAGCGTTATGAAAAACTGCCGGACAACAAAGTGTGCTGCGGTTTGTGTTCGCATTGCGTAATTTGGATGGCAAAAAGGGAATCTGCCGGGTACGGGGAAATCGCCAGGCTTCCGTACAGAAGTGGCCGGAATTGGCATGGGAGTCGAGAGTAAGAAGAATCACAATGGAGAGAATGCCGAGAATCCATGCCGCAGTATTTTGCGCCAGCGCGACTGTTTCACCGGCATGCACGCCCGCCACTCCACTGGCGGGGCGGCCCTCGCCTTCATTTCCTCCACCGCGTCGTCCAAGAGGAATCGCATGCGTATTCTGCCTATACGCACTCCAAAACTTCAGGATAGCTGAATTCCTTGTTTTTCGTCATATAACTATCCAAGGCATTTTCGCAGGCCTGCACGATAGCGCTTTGCGCGGGCATGAAGCTTTGCCATGGTTGGGCACTGTAGCTGAGTTTTGCCAATCCCTTCAGAGTAAGCTTTCGCTGGATTGCCAGGGTGATTATGTCAATCTTATCGGTAGAAGGGAGAGTGCTGACTATCTGAGCGCCAACGATCCGCAAATCCCGGATGTCGGCGACGATTTTTACGCGTAGCTTGCCGGCTGCAGGCATCATAGGAAACAATGCCGTGGTTTCACCCCACCCCACGACTGTCTTTATTCCCCGCAGATTCGCGATTTTTTCTGTAAAGCCGACTGAAGCCACCCGCATATCGCAGACGCAGGTTGCCGCGCCGTTAAAAAAACCACCATATTCGTCGTCTTTTCCCGCTATCACGCGTGCGGCGACCTTGGCCATGGGAACGGCATTGGTCGCCAATTTGCCGCCGATCGGCTTCTTGTCGATTCCGGAAAAATAGCTGCAACAATCACCGGCGGCGTAGACGCCGGGTATATTTGTGCGCATGCGGCTGTCAACAACGATACCGTCGCGGTTCGTTTCGAGACCCTGGTTTTCAAACAGCGCGATGTCAGGCGTTACTCCCGCAGCAAAACATATAAAATCGCGTTGCGGATCTAGATCAATATATTCGCCATTCGACAGAAGCGCGCGTTTCGCGCGGTTTTCGTTTTTTTCAATATTCTCGACGCGGCTCGACAATGTCAGATGTATTCCTTTTTCACGCAACATTTCGTGCAGGGGTTTTGCCATGTCCTCATCGAGCATGCCAGGCAGAACACGGGAAGCCATATCCACCAGAAACACATCCAGACCTCGTGCACGATATGCTTGAGCTTGTTCGATGCCAATAGCGCCTGCGCCAATCACAAGCGCGCGTTTCGCGCCGCTAGCGATGGCCGAAAAAAGTCTCTCCATGTCGCCTTGCGTTTTCACAGTGTGGACATTTGCGGCGTCGGCTCCCTGGACGGGGGGAATATAATTGAGAGCGCCGGTGGCAAGGAAAAGAATATCGGCGGTATAAGAGTCGCCGGTTTCATCAACAATGCGCTTTGCCGCCAAATCAACTTGCTTAACGGTCCGGCGGACTAGCATGGCTCCCGTATCCGTCACCAGCTCGTCGCGTTTGAATGTCTTACGATGATCGAAGAGTCCTTCGAGAGCATACGGAATGGCGCAATAAACCATGGAATGCTCCTCTGGACGCAGCATGATAATGCCTATTTCGGGCTTGAGCTTCTTAACCTTGCGACAAAAAGTAATTCCCGCCGGACCGCCGCCGATAATCACTATGTCCGTGTGAACTTCTCGGATAGACATGACACTCATACCTCCTTGATTCCCTGTAAGCACAATGTGATTATTGGCATTCTTGATCTTTACTCTGAACGTAGATAACAAGACAGAGAAAAAGTCTTGCCTTCCATGGCGAACGCGAAATAACGTCAAACAGCGACGCGTTAACGTTCCGACGAAGCATCCAACGTGTATTATAGCTATTTTTGATTTGCTCTGTCGAACTTGATAACCTTTTGGCTGCTGGAATATGCCGCCTCCTTGCGCGATCGCGATATTCTCGAAACCACCCGATCAACGGCATCAGGCCGCCGCGAGGCGAATCATCCGCGGGCCGTCGGCATCGACTCGAAGCGCATGATGATTCATGTTCGCATGGGCAAGGCCGGTAAGGATCGCGACGTCACATTAGAGCCGACGACCCTTTCAACCGATTCCCAAGGCGTACTGGAGGGTTGACAATTCGTTCCGGCGCGAGCCGGCAAGAAGGCGTCGATTGGTCGGTTGGCGTCGTTCGCTGTTTCGGGCGCGGCCATTCACAAGACGTTTTACGCAAGAGAGAATTTGTTGGATTGACCCATCCTGTTCCGGTGTTTTCATAATGCAAGAGCCATCCCTGGTTATCGGATAGTTCAATAAGAACATCAAATTCCGCAAGCTCGCGCGGTTTCTCGAACGTAGCGATATAGTGCCGTGTCGTATGGGCTGGAATTGAAAACGAAAAAGGCGTCTGCGATATGAATCCTGTCTCGTTCTCGACGGAATCCTCGATATAGGCGGCGATCTCCTCGTTGGCAGGGCGCCGAATACCCAGAGGAGTAGAAAACGAATAAGAGGGCGCGATATGCTCGACGAAATCCGAATGATTGGTGTAATGGAAAATAAAAACCATGTATTCGTCCTTTTTGACAAGAAGCGGCTTGTATTGCCAGTCGGGAAGGAACGTCCATTTGAGCTCTAAGTTGTATTGAGCGATTCCTTTCTTCGAGTCATTTGATTGTGATTGCATGTCATACGATACGGAATAGTGACGCGACGGCATGATCTGGAATATGGCCGTTCCCGCGACAAACGGAAAGAGTATTATAGTCAAGCCGACAGCTATCAACGCGGGATGCAATGAGGATTTTCGACGATCTCCCTCGAAATATGCGCCATTTTGCAACCATCTCAGCGTCGAGAAAACAACAATTGCCCAAGCCGCAACCGCCATCACGTTAAGGAGAATGAGCAGGGGATGGAGCAGTTGCGTGGCCACTGCTTTTGCAAGCAGACCCGTGGCAACAGCAAAAGCTTCAAGCGGAAATGTATATGCCCACCATGCAAAAGAGACCGGGTGCTGAGAGCTTGAAATATAGTGGATAAACAAAATTGCCGTGAATACGAGCCACCATGCTGAAAAACCCCATAATATGCTGGACGATATTTGAATGACGGGAAAAACCGCGGCGAACTTTAGACCGAACAACGCTCCATGGGCGGCTTCTATTGCCTCGGCGAATTTAATTAAAAAGACCACTATGATTGCCGTGGGGGCTATCGCCACCATGGTGGTGGCGGCTAAGCGGCCTTCGGGAACAGAGGAGTAAATGTAACGGTGCCATACGGCCGCGCCGACAAAGAGAAAACTGAAAAAACCCACGCCAAGCGCGATCATTGAGATGATAAAAAGCCATGGGGCGAGACCTGTTTCCGCCCAGTGAACGTCCATGGAGCAGGCGCCCAATACTGGAATTATCAGATGAGAAACAGGAGGGATAAACCAGGTAAAATTCGCATGCTCGATTTCGAGATTTGTATTGAGATATTGATTACGCATCAGCAGGAAGCCGAAGATAAAAACTCCGATGGCGCCGACAAAGAAGAACACTATCGCAAGATTGTAGGCAATCGTAGGACCGAACAATATCGGGCCGAGTTTGTTGGTGCCAGTGCCAGCCAAGATAAACGATATGGGCATTGTAGGAAAGAAATTGGCCCGTACCGGGTTTTTAAGATCTTTGGCTATTTCGTCAGGAAACCAGATGAAACGCAGTAACCAGGGTATAAGAAACAGCACAAACATAATTGTGGTAAGCAAATAGAATCCAAGGCCAATATAGAGAAGAACAGAAAAAGGTCTGGCGACTTCCGAAGCAAGCTGCAGGGTGATGGATAAGGCCGCCGTGCCCATCACGGCAGCGCCCCACTCGGGACCGAAAAAGCGGACTATTTTCCTGAACATTCTGTTGCCTCCTTCTTGTTCATGACGCTGGCGGTATGATGG
>JAFGTG010000075.1 GCA_016934255.1 Sedimentisphaerales bacterium | reverse complement strand
TTGATACAATTCTTTATCGGTGAAAGGAGTTCTTTTTATTTAACCCTTTACAAACAAATCAGATAACGTTATGTCAGTGCCATTCGGACCTGACACCTTTAATTTTCCCAAGCATGTTAGTACTTGTAGCCTAAAAATACTGATATGCTTTAGCTTAAATGCATCATCCTTCCCTCTACTCAACAATAACGGTTACGCTATCTGACCAAGTGCCGTCGGCAAATCCATCCATATTGTCGTCTACTACAAAATAGAATGTGTACTTACCCGTAGGTAGAGGTTCATCCAGGAATATTTCTCTTTCAATATTCGTCAGTGGAATTTGAAGCATTGGAGCGATTCCTACTCTCCATCCAGCAGGATAGACATTGACATAGGATAGATAAATCGGGAAAAAACTGCCATGAATTTCCTCAACAATCCACATATCTACATTTGATCCTTCAAGATTGCCAGGATATAGAGAGATTGCTATACGAACATTCTCCTCTGAAGAAACAGTGACGGGGCCGTCAGAATTATTAGCTTTGATATCAATAAATTTTCCAATGGGATTGCTGGGATTGAATTCATCGGCTCCAATATCAACTTTCTCATATTGCGGTCTTACATCACAATCGATGTCTATTAAAGGAGTATAGTCATCCTTCGTGCCAGCTTCAATGCATGGGGAAATGTCTGTAAGGTGGTAATCTAAGTGAGATAAAATCTGAGGATCTTCAAAAATGTTAAAATAAAAATCACACGGAGTTTGGTTATCGTTGATAATAGTAGCGTCACCGTACCCAGATGGATATCCTTCGAAATTAGATACATTGTTGAAAAAGCAGTTATGTGAAACAATTCCTGATTTTTCTCCAGTCCTCCCTACCGCAGTTTCAGTGCCAAAAAAGATATTGTTTTTGATAGTACAATCGTATGGATGTGGAACATTAATCCCCTGGTTACAGTTGATGATTGTGTTGTTGATAAACTGAGGTGATCCACTTGAATGTGGGGCTATTTCATACATAAAAGCAGCAATTTCAGCATCCATAAAAACGTTATTAGTTACTGTAGGACTCCCATTACCGTTCCCAAAATAATTATAACCCCCTCCCTCTGCATGAATACAAATTCCATAGCTTCTTGCTTTAAAGATGTTGTTTTGTATGGTTGAGACTAACTTACTATGCAGTCTTCGTGGAGTCATATGTTGCTCGTGAGTTCCTCCTCGCGCACTTCCGTAGATAGCTGTATCCACTGTGCTAGCAAAATAACAAGATGATACAATTGTCTGAAACGATGTTACCTTTTCATATTCCTGCCCCATAATATAAAGGTGTAATGCTATTTCTGCATTTTGAAAATGGCAGTAGTGAAATTCACTAATAGGAGGTGTTTTGCCTTTTCCTTCCACCAATATTTGCTTCCAGGTATGAATATCGCTAACTGCTCTGAATACAATTGGCTGATCCGGTTGTCCAATAGCTTCAATTTTACCCTGTATTTTTATCGATTCGCCCTGAGCAATGACAACTTCTACGCCTGGTTGGATTTCTAATGTGTTACCCTGCTTGATTTTACATTCACTAATCACATAATATGGACTACCCGCTACATCCCAAATACCGGAAACATCTCCTTCAACTGTAGTCGGACCTGAGAAGCAAGGTACACAAATAGCACAGCTTAGAATAAAGGTGCTTAGGCTTCTATATATATCATTCATAATTTATCCCTTCAATCAGATATGTTTATTGATTACATTGAAAACCTGCTTCTTTCAGCTATCTTTCGTTCCTCCTTTCAAAGTGATTGCTAACAAGTTATTATATGCTTTTCCTGATAACGCTACCCTCAGAACACTTCTGTAAAGTCATAATTCCTATCCGACCGTGTTTTATTATACCCATTCACAGGTGGTTTGTCATATTGTGGTAACTACGTATTTTTGAGCGGACAATCCCGTTTTTTAGCCGAAAAACAAGGGTAGTTTAAAAATAGTCGTTCGTCGTTCCCATTCGACTTCGCTCAGGGCAGGCTAAAATCGTTTGGTATATAGCGAGATGGTGGGGCAAGCCGCCACCCTACAAAACAACTTGTCTCTGTGTGCTCGGTGTTCTCTGTGGCTTAAAAATAGTTATTTGTTATTGGTTTTTAGTATTTGGTTACCTCTTTGGCTCCTAACTGTGAAATCTGTGAAACCTGTGGCAAAATCTAATATTTGACTTGACTTTTGACGATGAATTTAGTATAATAGTTAACAAAATAAATAGAATAGCAGAATGCAGGAGTCAGAATACAGAAGGTTGAAGACGGAAATCAGACAACAGACTCAAGACCTCAGACTACAGACTGAATACAAAAGGAGGAGATCAGGAAAGCAGGTTTTGAATATCGAACACCGAATGTCCAATGTCGAATACAGAAGATAAAAAATCCGCGTTATCCGCGCAATCCGCGGTTGAAAAAACAAACCCAATTTACTTCCTTTGGTAGAGGTAACGTCTTATCCGAGTTAGCTATGAATCCGTGTTAATCGGTGTTAATCCGTGTCAAAAAATACTCAGAAATGCACAAAAATTTACAAAAATTCACAAAACGATACAAATCCATGTCAGAAAAAAACAACTATTGGCGTCTTTTCGCGTTCATTCGTGGTTCTACCTGAAAAAACAAAGCCAATTGCCGGCCTTCGGCCGGAAATTCGAAATCCTAAGCTCTAAATCCGAAACTCTAATCAAGGAGATTGTGCAAAACAAACCCAATTTTTGGTGGGGCAAGCCGCCACCCTGATATGGAACGACCTTTGTCAACGACCTATTTTTGTTTTTTTGAGTTTTACCCCATTTTTTTAAAAGATGCCCTGGTGCAGGCGGCTTCGACGATGCATCCGTCTGATATACGTGGATTAGTCCGCCGCAGGCGGACCAGCGCCGACAGGCATAGGCTCCGTCGGGAGTCGGGCCTTCTACAATCGTGAATACAGACGTTGACACGCTGCTCACATAGGGTGGTCGCCCAGGACTCCTGTCGTGCCTGCACCAAGAGCCTTCTTAATCACTCCATCTTTTCTTACCTCGAAGAGGTTTACGAACGAAACGCTGGGACGCGTCTTTTGGACAAAAGACATTTCTTTTCCTTGCCCTCTGTCGCCCATGGGCAAGGAAAAGAAATGGGCCGGAGGAGCGGTGGGGATCAGCCGCGAGCGAAGGGATCGCAAAGACCATGCCACCAAGCGAAGCGACTGGCGTGGTCTTTGCTGCCCTGAGCCGCGGCGGTTCGATGGCACCCCCTGAAACGGTTGCGTTATCGTCCGCATGGGCTATCCGCCCACGGCGGCCCCCTCCAGCGAAATTCGTGAGATGCGGCCAACGGGCCGCGCCGGATCTTTTCAAGGCCATCGCGAAACTCCTCCTTCTACGCCGTCTCATTCATTTGATGCACGTGGTAGGCATGCACCATCGCCCAGAGGAACCCCGCCAACTCCCGCGCCAACGCCACGACCACCACGTTCGGGTTTTTATCGCGCTCCATCAAACGCCAATAGCGTCTGTACAGACGCCCCATCGCCCGGTCCGCCAGGTCAATCGCCCACGGCGGCTGACCCTGACGACGCGACTGCAGCACCTTGCCGACCCGCGGACGATGCCGGGCATGCCAGGCGCTCTCCACCAGCAGGCGACGCAGACGGCCGTTGCCCGCCTTGGTGATCGCCCCCGGACGACGCCGCTCGCCGCTGGAATGCTCCGACGGCACTAAACCTAAATACCCCATGAACTGCCGGGGCGACTCGAAACGTCCGAACGCGAACAACTCCGTCACCAACGTCACGGCCGTCAACGTCTCGATCCCTTTAAAGCAACGCAGCAGACCGACGATCTCACGATACGCTGCACGTTCGGCCAGGGCAGCCACCCGCTTGTCCAGGCTCGCCAAGCGCTGTTGATCATGCTGAACCTGCGCGTAATAAAGATCGAAGACCTCCCGAAGGTCCGCCTGATCGAACGCCAACGAAAGCAGCCACTGATGATGCTTTTGCGTCCAGTGACGCCCCTCATGGTAGATATAGCCGTGCCGCGTGAGGAATTTAATCAAACGATGCCGGCTGCACTTGAGGTCCTCCTGGGCCGTCTGGCGACAGCGGGTCAGCTCCCGCGCCGCCTCCTGCGCGACGCTGGGCGGATACACGTCGGTAAGCGTGCCCGCCAGGAACTGGCCCAACAACTTTTTCGCGTCACGCCGGTCCGTCTTAATGCGGTCGCCTTTGGCGGTGGGCACTAACGACGGCGCGATCACACTGCACCGGCCGCCCAACGCCTCGATGCGACGCTGGAGCGTAAAGCCGCACACGCCCGCTTCATAGCAGAAATGCAAGGGGCCGGGAGCTTGCTTGGAAAGCTTTTTGACCATCTTCGTGATGTCTTTGACCGTATTATGAACGGTAAAGACCTGGAGCTCGCCCGTCTTCGGGTGATACCAGGCGACTTGATGCTGTTTTTTGTGGGTGTCCATCGCGATTTTTGTTATACTTGGTGTTGGCACGGCCGGTTCTCCTTATGAATGAGATTTCATATGCGGCTCTGTCCCTAAGGGATAATCCGCGATAACGGGCGGCAACACGCCGCCAAGCACTATGGTCTTTATCGACCAAATGCCCGAGAGCCGGTCGTTCCATATTTTCTACAAATCTGATGCTTGAGATTGCCGCGGCCCTTCGGGCCTCGCAATGACACCAATAACTTCGTGTCTTCGTGCCTTTGTGGCGAATGAAAAAAACAAGCTTGTCCTGAGCGGAGTCGAATGGAGCCAATTTACTCCGAAAGGGGTAGAAAGGAGGAGCGATGACCGATCCACCCGGCATATGATAAAACAGGATTCGGCTTAGAATTTCCTGACGTAATCGAGGAAGGCTTTGGCCGTGGCGTCGAGGTTGTCGATCTCGCCGCCGCCATCCAGGACCTCGCACATCTCGTAGGCGATATAGCCCTGGTAGCCGATCTCCTTTAGGGCCTTGAAAAAGGTCTCGTAGTCGATGATACCCCGGTCTATCGGTACGGCTCGAATCAGTGTCTGCTCCGGTTCGAAATTCGTCAAGGTCAGCTCGTAATGATACCGCGGCAGACGGACATATTGGGCGGCCGTGGTGTGGATGATGAAGGGCTTCATCTTGTGGACGGCTTGTCTGATCTGCTCCGGGCTGAGGCCCTGGAGCGTCGGCGTCCAGGGATCGAACGCCGCCCTGACGTTCGGCATATTCACCTCGCTGAGCAGCCAGTGCATCATATCATGGTGCGAGGCGATATCGTGATGGTTCTGGACGGCCAGCGTCACGCCGTACTTAGCGGCCTCTTTACCGGCCAGCTTCAAGCCTTCGACGACCAGGGCGTATTGCTTATCAAACGGGATATCGGGACGCTCGTAGCCGGTAAAGACCCGCACCATATCGGTTCCCAAATCGTGGGCGAGTTTCGCTAATTCACCGACGTACGCCGCCTGAATCTCCACGTTGGGAATCCCGGCCTTGTCCGAACCCGCCGTAAAATCGGTATAGCCCGCCAGGCAGACCAGCTCGAGGTCGAGCCGTTCGATCTTTCGCCGCAGGGCCTTTCGCGCCGCATCATCGTAATCCAGGGGCGAAACGTGCGGGCGCTTAGCCATCAGCATGACGCCGTCGTAGCCGAGTTGCTTAGCCTTGTCCAGAAATTCGTCCACGGTTAACCTCGCCTGGCCCCGCCAGAAGCCGGCGTAACTGACAGAATGCAAACATGTCTTCATCTGAAAATCCTTCGGATCGCCTGTTGGGGTTTTTTGTGAAAACGCGCTTTGAGAGCAAAGCCAAAATACGATCATCATAACAAAGCAGAATTTACGCATGGTGAAACTCCTTTCAATAATCCTTTCATCTCTATAGGATTGCTTATTTCTCACGATCCGTCAATGGAAAAACATTGTTATTGCTTCGACTGGGCTTCGTCCTTGTTCGCCATGGTTCGGCCAGTTCCGGCTTGCCCCAAGACTGGTAGAGTTTAACAAGGTTATCAATTGAATCCAGGGTGTCCGGATGCGTGGGTCCCAGGAGATTTTCTCGACCCTTCTGCGCCTGGAGGAATAGCGGCTCGGCTTTCACATAGTTTTCCAAGGCCGTATAAACCCTCGCCAGCCGATGCATCGAATCGAACGTGTCCGGGTGCTCGTCGCCCAAGACAAGCCGCCGATCTTGCAGAACGTTGACCAACAGCGTTTCTGCGTCTTCGTAACGACCCATTTGGTAGTACAGCCATGCTAAACCGTTGGCCGAGCTTAACGTCGTGGGATGATTCTCACCCAGTGTCAGTCGCCCGATGCTTAGTGCATTTTTCAGGACGTTTTCCGCTTCCTTGTAACGGCCCTGAGCGGTGTAGAGCGCCCCCAGGCCGTTCATGGAATACAGCGTATCCGGATGCTCCTCACCCAGGACGAGGTACTCGATATCCAGCACTTTGAGCAAGAGCGACTCGGCCTCGTCATAGCGATGCTGAGCGATATAGAGCATGGCCAGACCGTTCATGGAATACAGGGTATCCGGGTGTTCCTCGCCGGACTGACGCTTCGATTGCTCCGTCGCCCGTTTGTAGAGCGGCTCGGCTTCGTCGTAGCGACCCTGAGAGCGGTAAACGGTTGCGAGATTGCCCATGAACAAGACCGTCAAGATATCGTCGTCCAGCCTGGATCGGCTAATCTGGAGCATCTTGGTGTACAATGATTCCGCTTCGGCGTACCGGCCCTGAGAGAAATACAACACGGCCAGACTGTTCATGGAGCGGAGCGTATCCGGATGGTCGTCCCCGAGCACCTTGCGCCTGCCTTCAAGGGTTTTGGTGAAGAGCGACTGCGCCTTATCATACCGGCCCTGTCTCCAGTACACCCTTGCAAGGTCCTCCATCGTTTCGAGCGTGTCCGGGTCCTCCTCGCCAAGCTGTTCGAGCCGAATCTTGTACGCTCGGTCGAGGTGCTTCTCGGCGGGGCTGAAATCGCCGATGTTTCGGTACGTGGCTCCCAACGTTTGCCGGATCGAGGCTTCAACGAGCGGCTCCTGCTCGAACTTACCTTCGAGCTTGGCGGATGCGGCGTCAAGAAACGATCGGACCGTGACTTCCCGGCCCTGGGCGACATAAGGATCCACCGACGCCAGAAGGTCTTCACGCAAAAAGTCGCTCACGGCCTTCGAGGTTTCCGCCTGCCGTTCGGCTTCATAGCGGGCCGCCTCGGCATCGGCATGTGCCCGAGCCGCCTTGACGGCGAAAACCGCCGAGATGATCGTCCCGGCAATCAGGACCGCCAGCACCGCGGCAACGCCGGTCACCAGCGCCCGATTGCGATGAACGAATTTCCTCAAACGATACACCGTTGATTCCGGCCCGGCGATCAGCGGATTGCCCTCGAGGTAATTCTTGATATCGTCCGCCAGCTCGGAGGCCGATCGATAGCGCCGCGTTCGGTCCTTGCGCATCGCCTTGAGCGGAATCCATTCAAGCTCGTTTCGCAGACGTTTAGCCAGGTTGAAAACGTTCGTGCGACGGTCTTCCGCTACCTTCGGGGCCTTATCACCAAGGCTCGTTAAACGCGTGCTCGGTCTCTTGGGATCCTGCTCGCGAACGACTTTGCGGATATAATCGACGCCGCCCTCACGAAGCGCCTGAGCATCGAACGGCAACGCCCCCGTCAGCAATTCATAAAGCAATACGCCGAGCGAATACACGTCGGTGCGCGTGTCGATGTCCTGCGCGCCCATCTCCGCCTGCTCGGGGCTCATATACTCCGGCGTGCCGACAAACTGTCCCTGTTCGGTGTACAGCGTCCGGTCCGTCAAAGGCTGAGTCATCGCTTTGGCGACACCGAAGTCGATAATCTTCACGACCGGTTTCTCGCCCTGCACGGACACCAGAATGTTCGAGGGTTTGACGTCCCGATGGATAATGCCCTTCTGATGGGCGTACTGCACGCCTTCACACGCCTGCATAAACAGAGGCAGTCGCTCCTCGATGCTTAACTTTTCCCGGTCGCAATGTTCGATAATAGGAACGCCCTTGACCTGCTCCATCACGAAATAAGGCAATCCGGCGTCGGTCGTCCCGGCATCAAAGACGGGCGCGATATTCGGATGCTCCAGAAGCGCCAGCGCCTGGCGCTCGGCCTCGAAGCGGGCAATCACCTGCTTGGTATCCATGCCGGGCTTGATGACTTTCAGTGCGACCCGGCGGCGGACGGGCTTGTCCTGCTCAGCCAGATAAACAATAGAGAAACCTCCCTCACCAAGGACGCTCAGCAGCCTGTAGGAACCAATTTGCCCGATCGGTTCGGCGCCGGTCGTGCTGAAAGAGCTTGTCGCTCCAACATCCCCGCCCTCCATCGGACTCTCATGATTGGCCTCGACAGTGCTCATAAGCTTCTCTTATTGCATTTACAGGCTCAACGCGTAAGGCGCTTTCCAAACAGCAAAAATTCCAAAATCCCAAAAAGCATTTGACTTTTTCAACCTATACCAACTACTATAGGAGTGTATCGAAACAACGTCAAGGTAACTGCATTTTTTGTGGATACGTAGAAAACCGCGCATGTATCGGAAGGGATGAACATGGCTTCGATTATCGTGATATCCGGAGAACAAAAAGGCGAGTTTTTGCCGCTTGGCAGGCGTACAAACGTTATCGGAAGAGCCGAATCGCTTCCGATGCAAATCCTGGACGATATGGTCTCTCGCAAGCACCTGCGAATTCGCTACAATGAGCAAACCAACGAGCATTCCGTCGAGGACATGAACAGCAAGCACGGTGTGATTATCAACGACCGGCTATTAACCGCCCCAGCGGTTTTAGAGGAAGGAGACCAGATCCGCATCGGCCAGACGAATTTGCTCTTCACCCAAAAAGACTTCGACGACCGGGAAAGCGCCCTGGCGCACTATAAGAAGGTCGGAGAGGGCCAACGGCCCACGATGATCCAATAACGAAAACGACGATCGTTATGAGACGATCCGATCCCGAACGGCGGTACGAATAAGCGCGCAACGTTCGAGTGACACGCCGATTAGCCTTTATGATCGAGATTACTTTCTTAAATCGAATACATGGTTTTAAGCGGGCGGGGATGATGCTGTTGCTAATCGGCGTCACGGCTTCACTCGTTTCCTGTCAAGGTCCCCAATGTAACGAACTGACGATGTCGTACGATGACATGAGCCGTCCGCTGCCTGTGATGAGTTGCGGCACGGCCAAAAGCTACGACCTGGCGACGTTCCTTCTACACAAGAATCCGGGGGCCGACGTGAGCGAGGTATTTACCATTGCGGGATATTACATTCAAGAGGCGGCTATCGAAGGCGTCAATCACGACGTGGCGTTTTGTCAAATGTGTCTCGAAACAAATTACCTGCGCTTTGGTGGCGACGTCCATCGCCGGCAAAATAATTTTTGCGGGCTCGGAGCCACCGGCCGCGGTGTGGCCGGGGCGTCCTTCGATAGCATACAAAACGGCATCCGGGCGCATATCCAGCATCTCAAAGCGTATGCCAGCAGAAAATCTCTACAACAACGCCTCGTCGATCCGCGATTCGGCAAGGTCCACCGCGGAAGCGCTCCCCACGTCGAAGACCTCAGCGGGAAGTGGGCCGTCGATCCGAACTACAGCGCCAAGATCAGAAAGATACTTCAATCGCTTGCGAGTCATCCGGCCAAGAATGAAAGATAATCAAGACCTCAAACCGGTAGGATGTGCATTGCACACCATAATAAATCCCAACACAAAGTAAATACAAACACTGAAATTCGTCCGTCGAAAGAATACGGTGTGCCGTGCACACCCTACCGATCTATGGGGAAGGGGGGGGAAAACCATCCCCAAGCTTTGCTTGTGGCTGCCGCCCAGTCGCATTTAATATGTACAATTATTATGAGACGTCAGCACTTTAGCTCACTTTAGTCACTTTAGTTCACTTCTAAACGTCCTCTCGCTTGATTTTTGCACCGAGAGGATTGAGTCGTTCTTCAATTCGTTCATAGCCTCGGTCGATGTGATACACCCGGTTAATCGTCGTCATCCCTTCGGCCGCCAGGCCGGCCAGAACCAGCGCCGCCGAGGCTCGTAGATCCGAAGCCATGACAGGCGCCGCGATGAGTTGTTTCACGCCGGCCACAATAACGGCCGGGCCTTCTTTTCGCAAATTCGCCGCCATTCGATTCAGCTCCGCCACGTGCATAAACCGGTCGGGGAAGATTTTCTCGATCACGACGCTATTGCCCTCGGCCAGCGCCAGAAGAGCCATGAACTGGGCCTGCAAATCGGTGGGGAAACCCGGATACGGCTGCGTCGTAATATCCGCCGGCTTGATCGGACCTTGACGACTGACAACACAGCCGTCCTCGGCCGCATCGACGGTGACGCCGATATTCCTGAGCCGGTCCACGACCGCCATCATATCATTGAGCCGGCAGTGCTCCAATCGCAATTCACTTTCTGTGATCGCGGCGGCGACCATAAACGTCCCGGCCTCGATCCGGTCCGGAACGACCCGATATCGGACCGGCGATAACTGTTTAACACCCTCGATGATCAATCGAGGCGAGCCGACGCCGGTAATCTTGGCGCCCATTCTGTTGAGGCAATTCGCCAGATCCGCAATCTCCGGCTCGCAGGCGGCCGACTCGATGGTCGTCTTCCCTTTAGCCAGCGTCGCCGCCATGAGCACGTTGGCCGTCCCCAGGACGGTCGAGCCGAACGGCCCGCCCATGAAGATGTCCGACCCCTGCAAACCGTTCGGGGCTTCGGCGATGATATAACCATTCTTGAGATGGACTCGGGCACCCAGCGCCTTCAGGCCTTTGATGTGAAGATCGACCGGCCGGTCGCCGATCGCGCAGCCGCCCGGCATCGACACTTCCACCCGGCCGCACCGGGCCAAAAGCGGTCCGAGAATACAAATACTCGCACGCATTTTTCGGACGATGTCGTACTCGCCCACGGGATGATCGACGACCGTTGAATCGATACATAACTCGTCATCCGCTTCTCGACTGATTTTACAGCCTAATTGACCGAGCAGTTGCTCGCAGACCGAAATATCCGAAAGATGAGGCACACCCTGAAGAACCGACTTGCCCGGGCCTAAAAGTGCCGCGGCCATAATCGGTAGAGAGGCGTTTTTCGAGCTATTCACTCTGACACTGCCGGAAAGCCGAACCGGTCCTTCGATGCGAAAGATGTCCATGAATCATTTTCCTTTGACAAATATCGGCTGAAAATCGACAATTGCGAGATTCTAAATGTTCGATGGAAAAGAGTCAATTGATTTTGCAGAGTTCATTACAGCCGACCGCGTCGTCTGTGCGGCCGGATTGCTGTTGCTGGCTCGTTGGCTGCTCACAACCTCTCTGGGAAGAACCGCCTTAGCCGATTCGCCGACCCGCCGGAACAACATGCCCCCTTACGTCCCCTTGATCCCCTTGTTTATCTGGTTCGGGCCCGTACCGCTGATCTCTTTGATCGCCCATAAATTCTTAACCGATTTGCCTGCATGGCAAGGCGCTTTTGTGGATAATTGCATTTTCGGCGCCGGCGCGGTCATGACCATAGGAATCATTCTCTTTCTGGCAAGAATCTACTTTGCCCGGCGGCTCAAGGGATTCGGCTTGAATGTAAAAACCACCCTGAGAGATTTGGCTGCTTCTTTTGTGAATCTCCTCGCCGTCTGGCCTCTGGTCATGGCGGCTATGATCCTGACGGTATCCCTGATCGAACTCTTCTCGAGCCAGGACTACCAAATGGAGCGGCATCAGGAGCTCAAACTGATCGTCGAGCATCCTCAACTGCCGCTGCGCCTATTGATTGTCATCGTCTCCGTGTTGATAACGCCTGTGATGGAGGAGTTGCTGTTTCGAGGGCTCTTCCAAACGGCCCTCCGCTCCTTCTTCGAAACCATAAGTGAGCCTGGGCGAATTCCACCGAGCCGGATTTGGCTGGCGATTGTCCTCTGTTCGGCGCTGTTTGCGTTCATGCACGCCAATCCGAGCCATTTCCCGGCCCTGTTTGTGCTGGGCGTCGCGATGGGCTATGCGTACGAAAAAAGCGGCTCGCTGCTTCGATCTATCTTCATCCATGCGATGTTTAATGCAACGAGCATCGTAGCAAACTTGAGCTAATACATTTGACGACCATGAATACGGAGACTCCTATGTGCCAAAAAGCTTACGGTAATCACTCGCATAAGATAACTCGATTCGCTGATATCTCTTTCATTTCAGCGGTTATGATTCTCTTGATCTCCATCGTCACCCCTACCCTCCGGGCGGAACACATGGTTAAATCACCCGATGAGAACGTCGTCATCACATTCGATGTGAAAGATGTCGGGAGTCAACAAGGGTGTTTGATGTATGGCGTTCATTACGACAACCAACCCGTGGTTGTTGATGCCCGCCTGGGGCTTAAGATCAAAGACGCGGCTCCACTGGAAGCGAACTTCGACATCGTCAATGTCTTCAGAAGTAGCTACGACAGCACCTATTCACCCGTTTACGCGGAACGAAAGACCATCACAGACCATTACAATCAACTCGTTGTGGAACTCAAAGAAAACTCTTCACCTTACCGACGACTCCACTTAACGTTCCGCGCTTACGATGAAGGGGCGGCATTGTGTTACTCGTTACCGGAACAAAATGCTCTGGAGAACATTGTCATCTCAGCAGAGAAAACCCAGTTTCGTTTCACCGACGACCATATATCCTACGCCACTTATTCCGCCCAGGGCGAATATAGCAAGGTCCCGCTCAGCAAACTCAAGAACGATTGCGAGAGACCCTTAACGATCCAGATCAATGACAAGCTCTTCGCGTCGGTGGCCGAGGCCCGGCTGGTGGATTATGCACGGATGCGCCTCTCGCCGGATCAGAGTCAATCTCACACGATCGTTAGTTCGTTAGCCGGCGAGGCGAGCGCCGCCCTTCCCATCACGACCCCGTGGCGCGTGATCATGCTGGGACGTAGTCCGGGGGAATTGCTCGAACGAAATTATCTGATTCTGAACCTCAACGAACCATGCGCCATCGAGGACACGTCCTGGATCAAGCCCGGCAAGGTCATTCGCGAAGTGACATTAACCACCGCCGGCGGCAAGGCGTGCGTCGATTTCGCCGTCGAGCACAACCTCCAATATGTCGAATTCGACGCCGGTTGGTACGGCCACGAATACAGCGACGAATCCGACGCCACGACCGTTTCCGTCGATCCGAAACGGTCCAAAGGCCCCCTCGATTTGCATGAAGTCATCGACTACGCGAAACAACGCGGAATCGGCATTCTGCTCTACGTAAACCGCCGGGCGCTGGAACGCCAGCTCGATGAAGTTCTGCCGCTCTACGAAAAATGGGGCATCAAGGGCGTTAAGTACGGCTTCGTCCAGGTCGGCTCGCAACGCTGGACGGCGTGGCTCCACGAAGCCGTTCGCAAAGCCGCCCAACATCACCTGATGGTCGATATCCACGACGAGTACCGCCCGACGGGATACAGCCGGACGTATCCGAACCTGATGACACAAGAAGGTATCCGCGGCGACGAGACCCGACCCTCGAACAGCCTGACCCTGACCATTCTATTTACCCGAATGTTGGCCGGCGCGGGGGACAATACGATCTGTTACTATGACAAGCGAGTCGATGAAAATGCAAGCCACGCCTATCAACTGGTCAAAAGCGTTTGTATCTATAGTCCCTGGCAATTTCTCTATTGGTACGACCGGCCGGACACTTCACCCCGAAAGGCGGGCGGTGCGGGCGGAAGCCGCAACGTTATCAGTGATGAGCCGGAACTGGAATTCTTCGATCATGTCCCCACCGTCTGGGACGAGACGAAAGTGTTGCACGGACGGATCGGAGAATACGCCGTCCTCGCCCGTCGATCCGGCGAGGATTGGTTCATCGGCTGCATGAACGCCGACGATCCGCACACGTTCGAGATTCCGCTGACCTTCCTTAAAGACGGTCAATCGTATCTCGCTCATATTTACACCGACGATCCCACCGTACCCACGCGAACCCACGTAAAAATAATCCGCCACCCTGTGGACTCATCATCGACGCTAAAAGTAGATTTGCCCGCGCGTTGCGGTCAGGCCGTGCGAATCCACCCCGCCACCGCGAATGATCTAAAGACCTATACCAGATATCAAAATGCAAAAATTAAAAAGCAAAATTAAGGAAGTCATCCGCCTTCGGCGGATTCAACAATTTTTATTTTTGATATTTAATTTTTGATTTTTATACTCGCGGCTCGACCCAGATGGGACTGGACCACGCATACTGGTTGTTGGCCTGAACGACGCGCAGATAATACCAGTTCAATCCTTCGCCGTCATCGGTATCGGAGATTTTGTAGGACGTCTGGTAATGGTCGTTGAAAACCAAACGGTGGACCATCGCCGACTCTTTGGGAAAATCGCCGGTAAACAACATCTCATTACTTTGGGCCAACTGCTTGAACGTCTGAGTCAAAGATATATTTGTCGGCTTGTTCAGTGCGATCTTGATACGCGTCTCCGGACCGCCGAGTATTTTCAAGACCACGGCTTTGGTGGAGATATCCTCGAACTGCTGGCGCAGCGCCGTAAAGGACTGGACACGAAGATGCTTGTCGGAACGTTCGAGGATTTTATCCCGGCGGCTCTCATCAAGCGGCCCGGCTTGAAAACACGGCTGGACGTTTTCTAATTTGCCGCCCTCTATGGTGATCGTAAAATCCCAGTCGCAAATGCGCGTCATATCCAGCGCGGGCCAGGGCCCCCACCCGTACTCGAATCGCATCAGGACCGGCTTCTTCCAGCTTTCTGCGGTAGGCACCCGGTCCATCGGAAAATCGCGATGCAGCACGCGATTGTTCTTGAGAATTTCAACCCGGTCGATCTGGTCCCAACCCGTGACATTGACGGCCAGCTCTCGTTGCCGGGCGTAAGATAATTCCCGACCCATGAGTTGACCGTTCAGTCGAAAATCCACAGCGATACGATCACCCGTCACGGCGTACGTCCTTCGATCCCGAATCGCCTCGAAGATCGCCTCCCGCGTCAGGTCGGTAGCCATGACAGCCGCCAGACCCTCGCGGTAGCCGCCGGGAAAACCGAGATGGTCGTCCGTACTGGCAATGACGCCGAGGCGGTGACCCTGGGCGAGGAAATGATGAAGCGTATTTTGCGTCCAGCGCCCGCCTTCGGTGTGCCGAATATAAGGCGAAACTGCACGGTCGTGCTCGGCGTTGCCCCATTCGGAAAATATTTCCAAAACGGGCGAGACCTCCGGATCGCGTGACGCCAAATTAGCGCCGCGGTGGCCCAGGCGGTTCGCCGGATGGTGGGGAATCATGATCGCACCGTGTTTTTTCGCAAAGCGCTGAAATTCCCGCAGATCGTCGAAGCGAACGTACTCGGCGTCCGGCGTCGGGAAGATAATGTGATAATCGCCAAGACTCGTAGAATGCCACTCGAATCCCGCTATCGGAACGTACCGGCCCGGCTGGTCGTACGTGCGCACCATCTCCAGCACTTCCGGCCAGCGCCGCTTCGTCACCTCGAATCCGTCAAGCCATTTCTTCTCGATGCCGTTCTCGTAGTGCCCGATATCGTGCCAGTAGCCATGCGGCGTGAAGGCGAAAAAGTCCAGGTGCTCGCGCGCAATCTCATACGCTCGGCCGAGCGACCCGCGTGCGTATCCGACCTCGTTATGATTATGTAAATCGCCAAAGTAAATGTTGTACTCGCCAACCTTCGGATGCTTGAACGCCGACGGCTTCGGGGTGGCCGCCTCACAGCCCAGCGCAGCCAACGACAGCGAACCGGCCGTGGACGTTTTCAGAAACTGGCGTCTTGTCATTGATCGCGCCATGTTATGTCTCTTATAAAACAGAATCAAAAAATTGGTATTGAATTTCTCATCTGCTGATAGTAAATGCAATCTTCTCCCCCGCCTTAATGAGCAGCGTCTTGTCAAACTGCACGTCGCCGAATCCACGTAGAATAAATCGCAAAAGGTTCAGCTTGCCATGTAAAACCGCCAGCTCAACCCGCACATTGTTGTTCTCCCTTTTGAGAGAACAGCTTCCCCATGCGTAACCGTTCGACCAGAAGAAAGTGCCATCCTGCGCGGCAAAGGTCATCGACTTTTCCACACCGGAGTAGTGAAATCCGGTCAGCGCGAGCACCGCCGCCCAACTGGCCATCGCGCGAGCGTAGTGATGGCCGCACTCGGCTTCGTCGAACGGACTGCGCTTTCTTCCGTCATACCGGTCCCGAATGTTCTCGATGCACTTGAAACCCTGCTCGAGTTGCCCCTCATACAACATGCCAATGGCGGCGGTGTACTCGAAACCGGTCATCACTTCGGTAAAGTATGGGAAAGGATTCTTCGGCCGGTCCTTGGGATAGCTGGCCATCAGCAGCGCCGACTCATCGCCCAGAGCAAAGCTCCGCATACAGTTAAAATGCCCGTACAGGCCTTCTCTGAGGTTGTATTTCATAATCGCTTGAAGCGTTTTACGGACATGGTCCGGCTCGAGCAGATATCCCAGGCCGCAGACGTGAGCCATGAACTGGCCCACAAGCTGGTCAACGAGGCATCCTGAGCCAAGCTGGTAATCCGGCTCCATCGGGTCTTTCGCACCCATCCCGATAAGCAGGCTGGGTGCGATATCCGATCTGTCTTTCGGCGGGCGGACCTGATGTTCGTAATACTCCCCATTAAACAGATTCTTGTCCATCCACTGTCTGCCCTGTTCGTAGAGACGGCGACAGGTTGCCGCGAAATCATCCTCACCGAGGTAGCGAGCCATTTGTTCGGCCGCCCGCAAGGCGCCCAAATACCACACGCCCATCTGCGGATTCGGCCCATAGTATTCCACGTCCATCGTGTTGTGCTGACAGCCTTCCATCACGCCGTCGCGGTCGGCATCCCAGCCGCCTTCGATCCAGCAGAATTCCAACGCCCTCTTGACGTGCGGCCAGAGAGTCCTCAGCATCCGGTCATCGCCGGAAAGCTGCCAGTCCCGGTACATCTTCATGATGCACCCCATCTGGCCGTCGGCTGCGGCCTTGCCGAAACTCTGTGCGCGCTCAAGAGGCAGACCCACTCGAAAGCTCATCAAACCGTCATTATCCGTTGCGTGGGCGAACTCGACCTCTCGCATGGACATTGCCAGCTTTCCAAAAAGAAAAGCCGTCGCTTGCTCGTAGTTCCAGACGTGAGTGCACGAGCCGTGGCAGCAGCCCCTCGTATTGCTGGAACCCTCCCAACCATAGAAGCGTCCGTCTTCCGTGTGAAAGCAGGTTTGCGTCCGAAGCGTACTGACATTAAACAGCGCTGCTTCCTTGACGACGTCGGGCAAGTCGCTTTGGCAAAAGGTCCGCACAAATCGGACCGTTTCTTCCTCCAGCTTTGCGAGTCGTGGCAGAAGTTTCTCGGCGACATCCCAGGCGTCACGGTATTGTGTGGTATAGAAGTTCCCGATACGGTCTTGTTCGTTGCCCTTCGGCGTCCACGTCTGGCGATTTGGGAAGTGCCACGTCAGCAGAAACGCCACTTCCTTTGTCCCCTTTGGGGGCAGCTCCACCTCGACGGCAAGCGACGCCATCGGCGTATCTTCGCCCGTCGCTTCACGCTCCCGGAGCCTCCCGTCCTCACTGAAGTCGTCCCAAAAATCCAGCAGTGAGCTGCCCCAGCCCTGCGGCATCCATGCCGTGCGATAGCTAACATCCGTCTCAGCGGTAGTCGTCAGCGCGATTGTGCCCCACTGCTCCGCTTTCGGAGCCACACCCTCGGAATCCATAAAGATTCCCTGTATGTTGGAACCTTCGCGGAATCGGTTGCGGTTGGCCTTGCCGCCGACCGCGACCAGGTCGCCCTTCCAGTCCTTCGTATTGCCCGAACCATCGATCCCGATAAAGTTGGGCATGCTCCCGCAGACGGACGCCGTCACGACCTTATTCGTCTTGTTGCGAAGTACGTACCGCAAGACGGCCACGGGTATGCCGCTGGCCTCGGGGTCGCCGGGGATAAGCGGATTAAATGCCTCGATACGTACGTCCACTGGCACATCGGGATCGGAGAGCATGACTTGTCCGAACGGGTAAGCGGCGGCAAACGAGCACGCGCGAAACCGCGGCAGGCCGTGGTTCGGCACCGTGCTGCCGTGGCTCTCCTCGTAATCCGAAAGCTCTATCGGCCCCTCGATCGCTTTGGTTACCGTGCGGCCATCGACCGTCTTGGTAAAAAGGGCGAAGAACGGTCCCGAACTACCCCTCAGCGGCACAAAGCCCTTGGCCGCACGGTTCATAATCTCCCAGTTGCGCAGATCTCCCCGGCCGCCCAGCGAAACGGTCCCCGTACCAATCCCGCCCAAAGGCAAAGCAATACGGGCGAGATGATCCCGGTCATAGCCCTTCAGTATAGGCCGGTCTTTGGCAGCGTCGGTATCGGTCTGGACCTTCTCTATCGTCGCCTTCACCTGCGCCGAAACCGTAATCGCAGGTAACAAGTTGCACCCCACAATCACTATCAGGATCAGACGTGATTTTCTCATAGCAATCTCCCTTCATTTCTCATCGCCGATTCGGTGCTCATCGAACCGATGGCTGAGTGTCGAAATTCCAATACAAATTGCCATCCACATCCTCCCAATCACCAACAGCTACCGGCTTGTCACCGTCAAAAATGAAGTAGGAACCGTCCGAATCATACATCTCCAAGTCACACATCTTTTGCATTGCTTCCGGGCTCAGACCGGCATACAGGATGATCAAACCCCCGGCGTTATTGGGATTTTCAATAACCTGACCCAGTCCCTGTGTGGGCTTGCCATACGTTATTCCCTGCCAGGTGAACTCAGAGCCATCGAATTGCATAGGGAAACTGTCTTTGAATTGCCAAGCGACCTTGTTGGTCTCGGGCCTGCCGATAAGAAAAATACACTTGGTTTTCAAGTCGGACTCATTCGCATCGGTATCCGCCTTGATGATCTTACGACCATACTCAAGACAGTCTCTGGCAAATCGCTTCGCGGTACGCTTGTTTGCCTGATTCTCGCCTGAAGTCCCGTAGATGACGATAAACTCAGGCTCGAGGTCCCAAAACCAGTCCAGCCGTGGAGCCATTCTCTGAAACTTGAGAACCTCGTGGTCAGGATCAACGATAAGTTTTCGTGGTTCGTGTTGTGTATGGAAATCAAAGTCCACGATCTCCTTCTCAACCCAGAGTGTCTGCTTTTCTCTTCCCTTCTTCGTATCGACAGCCAGCTCAATCGGTAACCGGAAAGTGGTTTTGCCTGATTGCGCAAGGCGCCCCCGGACCTGCCAGCCCTCTGTGTCTTTACTTACCACAACCTTTTCCAATTTAAGACGGGGTAGATCGGTATTATTTACCCATTGGTCGAAAAACCAGTCCAATGATTGTCCCGAAATGTCTTCAGCAAGCTCCTGGAAACGGCGGATCGGTACCGCCTGGCCGGATGTTTGTCGCAGGTCAACATACGTCTTGACCAGCTTAAAGAATGCCTCATCGCCTAATTGTCTGCGTAGCATATGACAGACGAAAGCTTCCCTATCCTCTTTGGCACGGGGATACTCTTTATAAGAATGATCTAACTTCAGATTCTCCAACGTGAGATTTCTTATGTAGCGGGAAGGCCAATTCAAGACTCCTCGGCGCCAATGCCTATGATCTTTCTCTCCTCCCTCTAACGCGAGAAGACTTTCCAGATAACCTGCCAGACCATCGGCCGGGAAAGGATCCGAATGGTGCAAGATCGCGACCTTGCTGGTGCGTACTTTGCCAATATTCAAGACGGCATGACACAACACGTCAGCTTTGCCGTCGTGAAGTGCCACCCATTGACTCCCATAGCCCTCGCTCTCGTCTTCTGGAGTAAAAGGTCCGACTCTGACGTCTCGCCCTTTATGCTTGATCCATCTTTCACTGCTGCGACGGGGGAACCAACCGAGCATGGGGTCGATCGGAATCCAGCCGTAGTTGGGAATGAAAAACTCACCCCACATATGGCTGGTGAGTTTTCCAAAGAATTGGGTAGCGGCCAAGCCTCCCGGTGACAGATTCGTCTCGAACGGGTATCTCGCTTTTACGTCGTTGGGGTTGCCCCATGGATTCCAGCCGACATAACCGGAAACACACCTTGCGGGGATGCCGACTGCACGACACAGGGCCACCATAAGAGATGAAAACTGGCTGCAGCTACCCTCGTAATACTCCCGCCCCGTCTTTTCATCGACGACCGGGTGAGCCAGCAGGCAGTCGATTCCTCTACCTCTTTCAAAATCGAGGATTTTGTAGCGCATCTTCTTTCCAACGAATTTGACGATACGATCAGCTTGCAGGTACGGATTGGTTTCATTGCCGATAGCTTCTTGGGCCAGCTCTTTTATCTTCGGTGTGATATGAATGGTATGGGTGCTTCGGGTATAGAGGGCATAGTCCTTACTACTTGTGTCGTAGGAACCCACCCGATTGGGATCAACCTCCACATCGATTTGATAGGATTCCAGGCGGAATTTGATATCCATCTTGTAACAAGGCTGCTCCGGCTCTTTGCCGAAGTCCCAGAAGAGCATCGGATTGCCATACTCGGGATCGACGTATCGGACGTGCGGTTCCGGCTGCACGGAAATGATCCTGACCGCCTTCTGCGAATCCCATTCACGCGGTATGGGTATCCACACCTTGAGGTCTTTGGCTCTGTCGATCTTGTTGGGATCGGGAAACATCTCAAAGGTATAGTCCACATTGTACACACGGGGATTGCTGTAAACGATACCGGGTGCAGGCGGTGTCCTTATCCCCTCGTTTTTTGCAAAGGATTGATTACCACTATATTGGCCAAGCCCCGTTAAGACGAGGATTAAGATGAGCAATGACTTTTTCACATTGTCCTCCTGTGGAAATCAGGGGTGGTTCCACTGCTCGATCATCTTTTGTATTCTTTTTAGGTTCCACCGATCGGATTTGGGATAATCCTGGTTCGCTTCAAGCTCTTCGATAGACGGCGTCTTCGAGGGCACGCCATTGGGCGGGACCTCAATCCCCGCGATCCATACTAAACCGTTGAGCACCACTTTGCGAAAATCATCGTGCGCCCAGTTGTAATGCCAGTGCCCGCCGGTAAAGCCTAAACCTCGCCCGCCGTCGGGACGCTCTTTCGCCCAGGCCAGATGTTCGGGCATGCCCATCCGTGCACGGACGTGCGGATTGGCGCCGTGGGCGTCGTTGCCCTTGCGGCGCGTGCTGTCGGGCGGAACCGCGGTCAGAATCGGCGTGACATTCTTCATGTTCTCGACAAAACGCATGTGGTAATACCATTCGTCGCCGATCTTAAAAGGTTTGAGGCCGCGTGCGATCGGATGGTCGGGGAATGTCTTAAATTCGGCTTCCCAGTGGGGATTGACCGACCAATACGTCTCGAAATAGCCGCCAATCCAGTCGAGCATATAGCTACCCGGCTTGCCTCGGGGCATCTCGACCGCATAGTGGAGCATGGCAATCCCCCCGCCCCGTTTCGCGAGCTTATCCACCTCTTCGAGGTGACGCAATGCAACATGTCCGCCGCCGCCATCGCAGAAGATGGCCAGCGCATCGGCATTATCGAGTGCCGTCGGATCCTTAGGCCAGCCGTTCGTATAGACGGTCGCATATACCTGAGGCACGTTGTTATTCAACCGGTCGGCTAACAACAGACAGCCCGCGTTGTGCTCGTGCCCGCCGTAGCCGTGACTTGGCCCGCCGGCCACTAAAACGATCTTCTTTCGATCTTCCAGTTCGAGGCGTTTGAGCCGGATGTCTTTAAACTGGACCGTCATAGGCGGGCCGGAGTGTAACTGCAACGCCAGCACGCCGGACAAGTCGCGATTTTTCTCGTCGCTGTCGAGAACCTCCGCCGTCACCTTGCCGTTGATTTTGAGAATGATATGGCCGCCGCGAGCGATGATATGATACTCGTTCCAGTCGTCCTTCTTGATATTACTCATCAGGGCATCGGCGTCTCCGAGAGCCGTTTTCATCATCCTGCCGTCGGAGCCGATCACGGTTTTTTGTCCCCGCTCGGCCAGCATCGCCCGCCCATGCTCATCGTACAGCGCCCCGGCGTAGCGCCCGGCCAGGTCGATATCCGCCTGGTAGCCGACGGCGTGACCGTCTTCCTCGACCCGGCTGCGAATCTGAATGCCGGAGTTGGCCGCCTCCGTTCCGGTGATACGATATTTCAGCATCAGCTCGAAGTCGTCCAACCGGCCGAATTGCCAAACGAGAAACTGGTTTTTCATCACCGGATGCTCTTGCGTGGCACGAGCCGTAATCGTTCCGTCCTGAACCGACCAATAGCTCATATCGGACGATGTCCAGCCGTCCAGCGTCTTGCCGTCGAAAATCGGCTTAAAATCGGTTTCATAAGCCATCGTCGTACTTGTGACAAGCCCAAACAAAACGACCCATACAAATCGGCTCTTAATAGCGCACATAACATTCTCTCCATTATCATAACGATAAACGAAAGGATGATGAACGACCGACGCATCGTCCCTCGTCTCTCGTCCATCGTCCCTCGGTCAGTCCTACGCCGCGGCTTCCCACTGTTCTTTAATCAGCTTCAGCCCTTCGGTATAAACCTCGTCCGGGCTGGTGGATAAATCGCGCCAGACCTTGGTCGCCGCCACCAGCGCCGGCAGCGCCCGACCGAACGCCTCGATCATCAGCCACCCGTCGTAGCCCGCCGACCGCAGCGCTTTGAACGTGCCCGTCCAGTTCACTTGTCCTTTGCCGGGCGTGCCGCGATCGTTCTCGCTGATGTGCACGTGCTTGATGATGTCGATGTTCGGAGCGATGCACCCGACCGGGTCCTTTTCTTCGATATGGGCGTGGAACGTATCGAATAGGACACCATAGTTGGATTTGTTGACGCGCTTAACGAACTTGGCCGTATCGGCCATCGTGTTGAGCAAGTAGCACTCGAAACGATTGAGATACTCCACGGCCAACGTCACGTTTGCCTTGGCGGCGTAGTCGGCCGCCTTTTGATGCACCTCGACGGCACGCTGCTTTTCTTCTTCGCTTGGTCCTTCGCCCGAAAAGACACCCAACGGCTGATAGAACGGCCCGCACAAAACATCCGAGCCGAGAGCCTCCGAGCAATCGATCGCCCACTTGAGATGATCGAGACCGCCCTGCCGGTGGCCGGCGTCGGCGCTGATGGGATTGTGTTCTTCGTCGGGAATGACCGTCACGGACGTGCAGCCGAGACCGTTGTCCTTGATCGCCTGGCCGACCTTTTCAAAATGCTCGACCTCACCGCCGAAAAGCGGAATCTCCACCCCGTCAAAACCCGCCTTCTTCAGCGTTTCCATCCGCGGAAAATCTTCCTCGGTCACGTGCCCGGTCCACAACAACATATTAAATCCAGCTTTCATTGAAATGTCTCCTTTAAATCATAAGGGTTACGAGTTTTGTAAAATTGAAGGTTAGGCATATATTATTTAAGAAAATCGTCTTTTCAGATTTTCTTAAAATAATCAGGTATTCTGTGATTACATGTTATCCAATAAGACATTACGCATCTCTTTTTAGAAAAGAAAAAACAAAAAAACAGTTTTTTTCTTTCCAAAAGTATGCCTAACCTTCAATTTTACAAAACTCATTCATAAGGTATTTTACGTTCATCGTAAGGGCAACCCTCGTGTCGAGGGCGTCTCGCCCTCGAATCGCGGGCAGAGCCTGCCCTGAGCTTGTCGAAGGGATGCCCGCGACACTGGCGCCCAGGTCCCTACGTCTCAACCGGAATATTCAAATCGGTTAATGTCTCCCGCATCCATTTTAGCGATTGCTCGATCATCGGCCCGGCCTGCCCTTCACACTCCATACT
>JAFGTG010000074.1 GCA_016934255.1 Sedimentisphaerales bacterium | reverse complement strand
TCGAACAGGGATATTCCCTTCGCCAAGAGCCTGATCGACTATATTTTCTGCTGGCTGGGCTGTCAGTTCATCCCCGGCTACGCGGAAAAGAACACTCCCAATCGGGGCACAACGGAGAACAAGAATACCACCACGGCCAAAAAGCTGGTTGAAACGACCAAGGACCTGACGAAAAAGATCGCCGAAGCGAAGGCTGTAAAGGGCGAAGGCAAAAAAGGTCTGGCTCCGGAGAAGCCCAAACTCGCGCCTACCGGATCGAAGAACCGCTTTGCCGGCCTGGCGAGCCGAATCAGCGCACTCGTCGGCTCGTCCGTGTCCGACGAAGCCGGGCAGTTACAGGCCGAAGTCAGGGCTTTAGAGCAATTTAACGCCCAGTTCGCCCATTTTTTGGAAGATGCCCCCGCTTGTGATATCTGCGGCTCGATCACCGTTCGTAACGGCACGTGCTACAAATGCTTCAACTGCGGCAACTCCATGGGATGCTCATAGTCATTGACAATTGAATATTGACAATCGGCTATTGGATTAAAATTCAGAAATCGTCATTATGAGCAACTGGGGGGCTTTGTGGCTGGGGGAGGGATAACGATAGTACGTCGTTACTTTCCTGCTTATTCGACAACGACACGTGTTTTCACTGTCACAGGTTCCTCATCGGGTCCACGCGTGCTGAACGTAACGGTATAGATACCGGGTTTTTCGTATGCATGTGTTATCATCTCCTTGGTAATTTTCGGATGGGAGCCATCTCCGAAATTCACGTGTACAGCGGCCTTCACATTTTGAAGTCGATTCCAGAATACGACGGGGCTTTGGGGGGCAATCCCCCGGACCGGCGTGTAGTACACCCAGCCTCTGGCGATATTTCGTTTACGTTGACGGTCGAAGACGCGGACCTGGGCGAAATCTCGTTCTTCGTGACCCTTTTCAGTCCGAACAATAAGCTCTTCGCTGAATAGCCCCGGGTGTTCAAAGGTAAGTTGTGCTGTGGCGCCACGTACGACCCGGCCGTCGTGAAGATGCCATTCGTACTGTGCGATGCGCTGCCCGCGACGAGCGACACTCCTGCTTCCATCCAGTTCGACGGTCTTTTCAGGCACGGTGAAATGGTACCCGCCCGCCACCGCAATAAGGGGATCGGGATAAGCCCTGAAGTAAGACTCCACGATAAACGGATAGCTGCTTATCCTTGTGTCGGCGCATCCGATGTCGAAGTGTATATGAGGATCGTATTTCTGGGAGCGTCGCCCCGACCACGTCATTCCGGTTTTACCAAGTTTCGCACCGGCACTGACGGTTGTCCCAATCGATAGTGTACGATCGATGGTCTCGATATTCATGTGATAATAACGGAGACGAATCCCATCGGATGTTTCCAGGATCAGGCCGTTCGATTCTCCATCACCGTCCGGGAGCGGTGAGGAGGTTACTATGCCTCCCAGGGACGCCACGACGGGCAAGTGGTCGGGAATGGCGCCGAAATCTTCGCCGTGGTGGTAATAGAGATGGTTGTATGGAACCAGAGAGAGCCATGTATTGTTGTAGGAACTCGAGCGCCAACGGTATTGCTCGACTGGAAAGACAAAAGAAGACGGTCCCCAACCCTCTCCTTCCGCCACGGCCGACAACCGAACGTCTAATTGCATGGCGGGTAGTTTGGCATATTCAGCGTTATTGGCCCAGCCGTGGGTTGACTCGACATACAGGCGAAGTCCGTTCACGTTCGATGGCATTTGATATGGACGGCATTTTAACGTCGTCGTGACTCCCGACACGTTTACGATCACTTCTGCCATGCGGAGTGTGCGCATATCTTTGTTGCCTGTCCAAAAGTCGGGTTCCCAGTATTCTTTTACATCGTCCAGTCGAATCGTGCGCTCGATGATTTTTCCCTGGAAGGTTCGCTTCAAGCGATAAGCTTCGCCTTTATTTAATTCGAAGACCGTCGGCCAGCTGGGGTGGTTTAAAATGACGTTTTGAACGGTTGTCGAATCCAAGTCCGCCGAAGGATTTGTTGCTTCCTGTTTTCGTGCATACAGATCAGCCGTAGAAAAAGCCAACACGAGACTGATACACAGGCCAATATAAATACCACCTTTCTTCTCTTTCAAAATCATATTTCCCTGTGACCTTTCGTTTCAAATGCGGTATCGATTTCTTCGAGATGCAGTCCTTTGGTTTCCCGCATCATGATCAGTGCGAAAAGAAACGCGATCAATGAGGCGCCCGTGAAAAGGAAAAAGACGTTGCCGCCCATCGTGTCGCGCAGGACGGGGAAGAACTGCGTAACAACAAAGTTGGCGAGCCAAATGAGCATGGTGGCGATTCCCATGGCCGCACCGCGGATTTTATTGGGGAACATCTCCGACAGGTAAACCCAGATCACGACGCCGACGCCTGTGGCAAAGGAGGCCACATAGGTCATGACCGGGATCACCATCCAGAGCGGGGCGACGTCTTTCATTTTGAACATCATGCCGAGAGAGAGCATGGAGAGCGTCATCAGGCCATAGGCAAAAACATGGAGGATTTTTCTTCCCGCCCGGTCGATGAGGGCCATCCCGGCAAAGGTGAAGAGCAGATTGGTGAGTCCGATGATCATTTGGGCCTTGAACGACGAGGCTTTTTCGACAAACCCGGCCATCTTGAAGATTTCCGTGCCATAATAAATAATGACGTTAATGCCCGTGGCGTTCGAGAAAATCGCCAGGGAAAATCCGATGAAAAGAAGAACACGCAACCTCGGATTTAGTAGCTCGATCAGGCCGCCTTCCTCTTTTTCAAGACCTGTCCGGACCCTATCCATTTCACTTAGTGCGTAGTTATCTCCTGCGATTTTACGGAAGATGTCCCTTGCCTTGTCGTCCTGATTGTTTTTGGCAAGCCAGCGGGGACTTTCCGGAATGAAGAACAACGCGAGGGTGAAAAGCAAAGCGGGAACGGCTTCGACTTCGAACATCCATCGCCAGTCGTTATCACTCATGCCGACTAAAAGCCAATTACTAATGTAAGTAAGTAGTATCCCAACGACGATGGCAAGCTGATTGACGGATACGAGAATCCCTCGCACGCGGGCCGGTGCGAGTTCGGCGATATAGATCGGGGAAAGCACCGAGGCGATTCCCACACCAAGGCCCCCGATAAAACGGGCGACAACGAGTTGCCAGTAATGGTGGGGAAGGCCGGACAGTACCGCCGACAGTGTGAATAATATGCCTGCCAGGAGGAGCATCCTCTTACGGCCGAACCGGTCGGTGAGCGGGCCGGTCAGGACGGAACCGAGAATGCAGGCGATAATCAGGTTGCTGACGGCAAATCCCTCTTGCCAGGGGTTCAGGTTAAAGTCCTTCACGATCCCGCCGATGGTGCCGGCAATGACGCCGGTGTCGAAGCCGAAGAGCAGGCCGCCTATCGCTGCAATAAATGACACCATCCCAATATAAGTCCAGTTTACCTGTTGAACGTTGATCTTACTATTTTCGGGATGCGTCATTCATAACCTCGTCATGTTATTCATATCTACATTCTTTCGCGGCGTCGGCAAAGGCGTGAAGGAGCTCGATGTCCGCTTCGAAAAAGTGATCGGAGGGGCTGAGGATGTAGCCTCCGCCGGCGCCGGCGGCTTCAAAGCATCGTTGTACTTCGTTCTTCGTTTTTTCAGCCGTACAGCCCGTAAAAAAATGGAGCTGGTCGAATCCGCCGATCATGCAGACCTTGTCGCCGATGCGTTTTTTGGCTTGAGCCAGATCCACGTCGCCTCCCATGCCTATGGGAGTAAATGTTTCCATAGCATCGGGCTGCATATTCGCGATATCCTCCAGGATCGGCATCATACCGCCGCACGTGTGATACGAAATGCGCTGGCCCGCCTCATGGGCGGCCCGAATCAATTCCGCGTCATAGGGCGCCACGAATTCGCGGAATACTTTTGGGGAAATGACCGTTGTGGAGGCGTCCCCTCCGCCCAGTTCGAGGAGTTCGTAGCGGGCGCCTTTCAGGGAACGGATGAAAGTTAGCTTGCGTTCCTTGAGGATGGTGAGCAGGGCGTGTACCCAGGACGGATCGTCGAAGGTGGCCATAATCATCCGTTCCGTTCCCACGAGGCAACAGGCGTCCTGCCAGCAGCCGGGCTGGCCGAAGAAATCGAAACAACAGATATGTCCCCGGACCAAACCTCGCCGAGACCATGCGTCGGCAATCACATTAACGGCATCGACGTCACAGAGCGGCCGGGTGATGAATTCCCCGATCAGATCGATATCCTTCTTTTCCTTGATGACGTGCTCGACGACCCAACTGGTCTGGTCGTTGGACTGGAGCACCAGGGACAACGTTCCTTTGGGCGTGTCAAAGGAGTATCGTGTGGTGTCGTATTGTTCTTGTGTCATCGTCTCTTTGCGAATCCGCCATGTATCGTTTTCGATTTGCTCGCTCGCCAGAAAGCCCGGCTCTTCCTGGTCGGGGCTGAGGTAGTCTCCCCGGCTCGCGTCCGCCCGATGCGGAACGGTCCAGACAATCGGATCGAGACCGAATTCACTAAAGAAAGCCTCGTTGTCGATCCCTCCCATGGTCTTTTCGAGAAAGTAGGGCATGACGTGATGCGTCGTCACGGGCAGTCGATCGGGAAGCCCTCCATCAAGAACCGCTAAAAAACGTTGCTTGGGATTCATGGTTCCCTATCAAGTCTCCTGCAAGGGCAACATGATTCGTGAATCGATAGCTTACCCGCCTTGGCTATAAGGCTCGATGGCTTCCATCTTAACATGCATGGGCTGAACCTGCCAAACGTCTTTACAGTAATCGCGGATGGATCGATCCGAGGAGAACTTGCCCATCCGGGCGACATTAAGAATGGACGTGCGCGTCCAGGCCCGCGGCTCCCGCCAAAGTGTGCTGACGCGTTCCTGGCACTCGACGTAGGCCTGATAATCGGCCAGCACGAGAAACGGATCACTGATGAGCAGATTATCCACGAACGGACGGAAGAGACCCTTATCGCCGTCGGCCAGCGCGCCGGAGGCGATAAAGTCAATCACTTCCCGCAACTCTGCATTGTGCTCGTAGTGATTCCGTGGATGATAGCCCCGTTCTTTTTCGTTACGAACCTGCTCGGCCGTTAGCCCGAACAGGAAAAAGTTCTCTTCTCCGACTTCCTCGCGAATCTCGACGTTCGCACCGTCCAGCGTACCGATCGTCAAGGCGCCGTTCAGTGAGAATTTCATGTTTCCGGTGCCGGACGCTTCCTTGCCGGCCAGGGAAATCTGCTCGGACAGGTCCGCCGCCGGATAGACCGGCTGAGCGTTCTGCACGTTGAAATCCGGAAAGAACACGACCTTCAAACGATCGGATACAACAGGATCATTGTTGACCTTTTCCGCGACGGAGTTGATCAGCTTGATAATCAGTTTGGCGAGAAAATAGCCCGGAGCGGCCTTGCCGCCGAAGATAAATGTCCGGGCGGGTATGTCGGCCTGCGGATCGCGCTGCAGGCGCAGGTAGAGCGTGAGAATGTGCAGTACGTTGAGATGCTGGCGTTTGTATTCGTGGATGCGCTTGGCCTGAATATCGAAGAGCGACTCCGGATTCACCGTGACGCCGGTTCGTTTCTCGATCAGTCCGGCGAGCTTCTGCTTGGCGACGTGCTTCACCTCGCGCCATTGCTCTTGAAAGCCGGTGCTATCGACGAACGACTCAAGCTCGCGGAGTTTATAAAGGTCGGTGAGCCAGCCCTCGCCGATGCTGCCGGTAAGAAGCTGGGCCAGCGGCGGATTGCTCCGCGCGACGAAACGCCGCGGGGTGACACCGTTGGTGATGTTACAGAACTTCCGCGGCCACATCTCGGCGAAGTCGCGCATCACATACTGTTTGAGAAGCTCCGAGTGCAGTTCCGCCACGCCGTTGACGTGGTGGCTGCCCACCGCGGCCAGGTTCGCCATGCGCACGTACTTTTCGCCGGACTCGTCGATGAGCGACATGCGGCTCACTCGCTGCGAATCATGCGGGAACCTCGCGCGCACCTGATCGAGGAATCGATGATTGATCCCGTAGATAATTTCCAGGTGACGCGGCAGCAGCCGGCCGAGCAATGAGACGGGCCACGTCTCCAGCGCCTCGGGCAGGAGGGTATGGTTCGTATAAGCGAATGTATTTTGCGTCACCTCCCACGCCGTGTCCCAGTCCATCGCATGCTCATCCATGAGCAGCCGCATCATCTCAGGGACGGCGATGGCCGGGTGCGTATCGTTAAGCTGTGCCGCCCAGCATTTGTGGAACTGATCGAGCGGCCGCTTCAGTCTCAGGTGCACGCGGATCATATCCTGCAGCGAACAGGTCACGAAAAAGAACTGTTGCTCGAGCCGCAGTTCCTTGCCCTCGAAATGCTCGTCGTTCGGGTACAGCACTTTCGTGATATTCTCGGAGACGATCTTATCCTCGACGGCCCGATAGTAATCGCCGTGGTTGAACGCGTCGAAATCGAACGAATCGACCGCTTCGGCCTTCCACAGCCGCAGGCGATTGCACGTCCCGACGCGATAGCCCAGGATCGGCGTATCGTACGCGACGCCCTTCACGACGGTCTCCGGCACCCATCGCACCCGCTGCCGGCCCTGCTCGTCCGTCCATTGCTCCGTCCGGCCGCCGAACGGCACGTCGAACGCCAGCTCCGGCCGCATGATCTCCCACGGATTGCCGTAGCGAAGCCATTTATCCGTGACCTCCACCTGCCAGCCGTCGCGGATAATCTGATCGAAGATGCCGAACTCGTAGCGGATGCCGTACCCGATGGCCGGGATTTCGACCGACGCGAGCGAATCCAGATAGCACGACGCCAGACGGCCCAGCCCGCCGTTGCCGAGTCCGGGTTCTTCCTCCTGTTCGAACAATTTGTTCAGGTCGATCCCCAGGCTCTCCATCGCCCGGTGCGCCTGGTCCATGATCCCCAGGTTGAGCATATTATTGGCCAGGTGCGGGCCCGGCAGAAACTCCGCCGACAGATACGCCACGACGCGGGCATCCTGCTCGGTATAGGTTTCCAGGGTATGGACGCCCTGTTTGAGCACACGGTCGCGGACGGTGAGCGCCAGGGCGGTGTACAGGTCGTTGAGCGTCGCGGCCTGCAGCAGCCGGCCCATCCCGCAGAACAAGTTATCGAGAAACGACCGCTTGATATCGTCGGCCCGCGAGCCGGTGCGCACGCTGGTCGCCGGGGCGCGCTTCCGAAATTGCCGCACAACTCTCTTGCGTGGAAAAGTCACAGACGAATCCTTTCATTTAGGTTCCAAAATCCTTAAATCCGAATGTAACCGGTACAAAGGATGTTGTCAACAAACGCTTTCCAAACCCCAGAAAGATAGGCCACGAAGACACAAAATACTATATACTAACGGCCAACAACTAAATATAGCCACAGAGGACACCGAGGACACTGAGGTAATAGTCGATGGTCAATAGTAAATTGTCAATGGTATAGTTGCAATAGCATTGGAAAAGGATTATTATCAGGTTATGGTTGCTTTCAATGAGATAGAAAAGGTCGCTCGGAAAATCGGTGAACAGACCGAAGCCAAAGCGGTGGTTCTTTTCGGCTCACACGCCCGAGGCCAGGCCGGAACGGACAGCGACGTGGACCTGCTGGTCATTGCGGAAAGCGACCTGCCCAGACACAAACGCAGCCGGCCGCTCCAGCTTATGTTTAAGCCGTATCCGTTTGCGATGGACATCCTGGTCTATACCCCGAAAGAGGTGGAGCAAGAGCGCGAATTCGATCTTTCATTCATCTCCAGAGTCCTGCGGGAAGGTAAAAGACTGTATGGACGATTGGATGGAATCAAGATGTAATCGGCTCTTCTAAAAATATCTCACCACGAAGGCCCACAAAGATTTTTTCACTAAATACCAAATACTAACAACCAACGACTAAATATAGCCACAGATTTCGCGGATTTCGCGGATTCAAATAACGACATACGACATACGACATACGATATCCGAACGACGAGTCATAGCCCCCAGGGAAATAGTTATAGGTCGTTGGTTTTCAGATGTTAGTAATGAAACAATCGTGGATTGTCAATGATATTATTTCTCTGACACGGGTTTACACCGATTAACCTTGTCCTGCCCTCGGCCATGAGCTCGGGCCGAATGGAGCGAAGTCGAACGGAACGGTCTTTCTCTATTTTGTCATCTTGAGCGGAGCGAAGCGGAGTCGAAAGATCTGGTTACGACTTAAAAACACACCACGAAGTCCTCGAAGAGCCACGAAGACGACCCAATACCAAAAACCAAAGACCAGCAACTGATTTTAGCCACCGAGGGCAAAGAGAAATAGTCAATTTAGATCAGATCTTCCAGGATTCTCTTGCCGTGCACAACGGTCAGGACGTGGATTTCAGAGGCTTGAATCTCGTATATGATTCGATACTGGAATACGAATATCTCCCGAATGGATTCGTCGTTCTTCTCCGGCACGACCCGGCCGAGTTGGGGAAATTGCAAAAGCTTCTCCGGCGCTTGAAATATCCGCTCGACGGTGGATTCGGCATAAAACGTGGAGTCGCGCGCGATGTACTCTGCGATCGCTTCAATATCTTCAATCGCCTGGGGCGACCAGATCAGTTGGATATCCATTTGGATAACCTGGCCTTGGCCTCTTCGTGGGAGATCCCCTTGCCGTCGCGGATGGCTTGCTGGCCCTTCTGAATTTTATCCAGCACGTAGAGGTGATACTGAATGTCCTCCATCGTGCTGTCGTCCGGAAGGCTTTGGATCATCTGTTCGACATTTTGCTTGAGTGATTTCATAATAAAAAAGTATAGCACAAAGGGCACCAAATAGCAATCAATTTTTATCTCGTATGAATTTCTGACACCGATTAACACGGCTTCTTGATTCGAGTAGGGTGCGATGGATCGCACCAGTTTTAATTTCAAGTTGGATTTTTCGCCTTAGGCCTGAGACATGATTCTAACACATCCTAAAAAAATCCAACGGCTATTCTCTCCTGTAAACTCTAAAATGTAGCTGTCAGCTTCAATTCTGGCGCACTATGTGCTCGCAAAGCATTCGCCAATCTTGTAAGCGAATGGTTGCGGAGTTGGAAGTTGTCTCATTCAATGGATGAGCCAGAATGTAACTGGTAGTGCCTATAGCTGCGAATTGCTCAGCTTGTTCTCTATGATCTTCAACAGATACCTTGAACTCTCCGAGTGCAATGTGTTTTTTTCCATGTTCTACAAAGTGAAGGGAGTGTTCTGGAAAGTTGTGGCATTCTAACCATTCAACAGTAGGTTTTCTTGCTGCGCGAAGACGTGTCGTTACGATATGCAATGCGAACTTTCCGGCAATTTGGTTCAAGTATTCCTGTATTTCAGGGTATGGCTCAACAGTAAGAATATTCTCACTTCTTGAGAAGACATCGTGGATTTCCGACCATTGTTCCTTAGATATGAAGTTCCCTTTTTTATCATTACATTCCCAATAGTTGAAAGTGGTTATATCTTGATATCTAAGATCCACATCTCCTTCTGTGAATTCGTAGATTATGCTACGCATGAGCTTGTCTGTATCCGCAAGGACATTGTCAAGGTCGAGACAGATTCGGTAGCTAATCATCAGAATATCTCCAAGTTAAATTCTTCATCCAATGTTCTTTAAGACTTAAACGCAGGTTCTACAGTGATGGATATTTTGACTTTGTCGTAGTAACCATTCAGTTTAGTCTCGAGATGGCTGATCTTAGGTTGCAAATCTGCTTTCAAACGATGCAGTTCATCTTCGTTAACCACAAGACCCAGACAATCGAGATTTAATACTGCCATGGCTTCACCGTCTCTATTCTTTAATGGATACGTTATTATCCAGCGCAATTGCTTATGTATCTTCCTTTTCTGATACTCAGTAAGGGTATACCGGTCATCCCATGTTCCGGCGTTTTCATTAAAGATAGCTACCCCGCCTGTGTGTTCAACGAAAGCCATCCCAGTAGCTCCTTCGCCAGGTCTAAAAGCTATTTCCTCGTCTGTATGTCCGCTCATGCCTATACGTAAGTATTCAGGCATACGAAGCATACAGACGACTCCCTTACCTGCTTCTTCATATTTAGCGAGAAATATATTCACCCGGATTTGACTTGTCTGAATATCAGTGTGCCTTTTATTCAACCAAGAAAAAGCACCATTCCTAATATCCTCTAGTTCTCCAATGATTTCACGTCTCCTTTCGTCGTCCTGAATGGGGAGTGCAATAACGTCTCGTGTCCAGGCGATTCGTCCTTTCTGCGTGAGTTCTTGAGCCGCTTTTTTTTCTTCCTCATGGATTTGAATCCGCAAACGCTCGTTTTTGACAAAACGTCTTTTCCTGTTCTCAGCTGAAGACTTACATTGGGCAATCTGTTTCATGCCGAGAAAGTAGAACATCGCAACAAAGAGAAGTAGTAATGTAGCTATAAAAGCGATTAAGCAGTGAATCGGATTCTTTGACCATCCCATATATACGCCAAAGCCAAGTAGTAGAATTGCAGCAATTATCAATATAAAGAGAACACTCTGAGCTGGCGCGGATAACTCGTGCGGTATTAGCTTAACTAGATAGGCGAGTTTTTGAATCGCTGCTTGAGGTACGGCTAATTTTGAATTTGTTATTTCGGGTTTCTCATCTTCACTTTTAACTTGATTTTCATTTTTTTCCTCTGGCATTTGTAGTCCTCCGCTCAATCAAACCTCATAGAAAATCGGACGTAAAAGAATTGGGTAAAAGATCTCGCAGGTTGTAGTGAAGAAAGTCCTCGCTGATGCAGAAAGAGTATATTTCCGCTCTCGGATTAAATTCGCTTATTACTTGGCGACAGGCGCCACAGGGAGCGGCAGGCTTTTCTGTTTGAGTAAATATTACAACGGCGATTATGTCTTTATGACCCTGGGCAATCGCTCCAAAAATGGCATTTCTCTCAGCACATATAGTGAGACCAAAGGAGGCATTCTCAACATTGCAACCGCTGAAGACTTTGCCCTCCTTAGTTAATACTGCTGCACCAACAGGGAATTTGCTGTATGGACAATATGCCTTTTTAGAAGCTTGCTTGGCGATTGCTTTGATTTCCCTAATCATACGGTCTTCTACCATTTTCGTTGATCCTCCAATTCAGGGGAGATCATGCCTAATTCAAAGGTGACCCCTGAACATCAATAGATTATATCTTTGGTGCAATATCGTACTTTAAATCTACGTTCTCCTATTTAATTATCTTCTATCCTGTATAGGTAATGCAACCGGTACTGTAAATTTGATACGACTTATTGAACTGCTTGTAGTCTCGGCCTTCGTTTGTGCTCCCATACCAATAGCAGCCACCACGATTCCAGCGCCTTTCTTTGTTTCGCTTTCTTCGGAGTAAGTGACAGCAACATCGAATTCCACATCCCGAAGAAGCTGGCCTGTATGAGCATCGACCATCCGGTATGATTTTAGCTCTCCTGCCTTTTTTGAAGATGGATTGACCGCTGCACCTTGTTCAGAAGCAAATTCTTGGGCATCTTTCACACCTGTAATATATTCCTTTAATGTTTCGCTGATAAATTCTTGAAGTTTCATGTTAGCCTCAACAACTGTAATTCGGGGGATATAATTTGAGTTCGGGGGCCTTATATTTAATTCACCTTATGCAAACTCATGTTGATCCGTGTCCATCTTTCCACCATTCCTATGGCGTTCTTTACGGGCGTCTTTTCTTAAACCGCATACGTTTCAAAATCTAAACCCATCACTGCAAACAAACTAAATCTACCGGATAACTCATTTAAAAGCGTGCAAAATCAAGGTGTCAATCAATGATAGCTAAGTCATCAATGTACTAAAGACCATTCACTATACAATTAACGGCATCTTCAGGAGGGCCGATAAGTAAAAGCTGAAAAAATATTTACCGAGGACTGACAACGTTATGGCACTGTGGACGAAAATTTTCGTTGTTCTGTTGAAAAAAGTTCACAAAGCCCGATATTTTGCAAACGGATGAATATTTCGTGGGATAGCGATTCTATTGTGGTAACTACGTAAATTGCTTGACATGAACTTTTAAGGGTTGAAAAAAGCTGACTAAAGATCCAAGACTCAAGACTACAGACTATCTCTTTTAAGTTTGAAGCCTTCTGTCTGGGGTCTGCTGTCTGAAGTCTGTGGTTAAAATCCGTGAAATCAGTGAAATCTGTGGCTCATTTTCGACTGGATGACTGGATCAGCAGGATTCAATATAATTCAATCATGTCAATCGTGTTATCCCGTCTCATTATTTTTTGGACTGGATAACAGGATAAACAGGATATTTTTTGGATATAATAAGGATCAATACCGTGAAATCAGTGAAATCTGTGGCTCGTCTAAGATTTGACTTGACTTTTTGTTATATGTTTAGTATAATAATAAACTAATATTGATAGAATACAGAATACAGGAGACAGAACACAGGAGAGGAGATCGGTGGATCAGGGGAGCAGGGGGAGTAAATATCCAATAACGAATGTCCAATGTCCAATGTCCAATATCGAAGGAAATATTTTTCCGGCGTTCTCAGCGATCTCCGCGGTTAATGAAAACAAATCCTAAACCGTGTTCACCGGGATTGATCCGTGTCAAAAAGTACTCAAAATTTCACAAAAATTTACAATTTTTCACAAAAACCTTCATAAATCCTATGGAAACGTATCAAAAATTACCAAAAAACCAAACTCTTCCTTCGACAGAGTTTGTCCTGAGCGTAGTCGAATGGACCCAATTTACTTTGTGATGCGTGATGCGTATTTCGAAAACGTATTTGAAAAAACGAACCCAATTTCATGTTCACATTTGTCCCGGCCACCCCATTTGCCAAAGGCAAAAGTGGCAGCCAATCATCGTGGGCAAGTTGCCCACGAGACGCAAGGGCGAGACGCCCTCGCTACGGAGACGGCCACCCGATTGGAATAACAAAGCCAATTTACATGAGGCGTGAGTGCTGTAAGGTGTTTATATATATGAGGTTATGGAGATTTTTGCCCTTAGTGGCCCCGTAAAACAAAGCCAATCAAACCCAATAGTCCGGCGGATGAGCTAAATCTCGAATATTTGTGTTAAAAATAATTTGACATACCTGCGGGAATTGCTAAAATCTGGGTTTTTTAGTGATACAATGAGAGAGTTTCTATGAAAAGCTTTATGGCAAAAAAGGATCAGGTCGAGCAGAAATGGCTGCTTGTGGACGCTGATGGGGCAATTCTCGGCCGGATGGCGGCGAAGATCGCACCCATTTTGATGGGAAAAACCAAGCCCGCATATACGCCTAACGTCGATACGGGCGATTATGTGATCGTGGTTAACGCTGAAAAAATCCGGGTTACCGGCAAAAAGGCTGAGACGAAGGAGTACGATTACTATACGCATCACCCCGGCGGACATAAATACGTCAGCTTTGCCGATATGATGGAAAAGAAGCCGGAACGAGTCGTTGAGCTGGCCATCAAACGGATGCTGCCGAAGAACCGGCTCGGCCGGAAAATGTTTAAGAAGCTGAAGGTCTATCGCGGCTCCGAACACGAGCACCAGGCCCAAAGGCCCGAAAAAATTGAATTATTTTAGGTGAAAATAGCGGACTATGGAAGAAAATCAAGTGAATCCACCCGAAAACAAGCTCATCGAACGGGCTCCCGCGAGCCCGCAATCCAAGGCGAATCCGAATCCGTCCACCGGGCCGAAAAGCAATTTTTGGTGGGGAACGGGCCGGCGGAAAAGCGCCGTGGCGCGGGTGCGAATCCGGCCCGGCAGCGGCAAATTGCTCGTTAATAAGAAGGAGCTTGGCGATTATTTCCCGCGGGAGCAGGACCGGAACGCCGTCGTGGCGCCTTTGAAAACGGTGAATGCGGAAAAGATTTTCGATGTTTTCATTAACGTCAAGGGCGGCGGAACGACCGGCCAGGCGGGCGCTTCCCTGCTGGGAGTTGCTCGTGCTCTGAGGAACTATGACGACAATTATATCCAGGCCCTGCGGGACGGCGGGCACCTCACTCGCGATCCGAGGATGGTCGAACGAAAGAAGCCCGGCCAAAGCGGCGCCCGGAGACGGTTCCAGTTCTCGAAGCGTTAGTTTGCAGATTCAGTTTTGGATGATTACAATAGCCGCCGAGAGCTAAATCTCAGCGGCTTTTTTTTGTTGGAGGTAAAGATATGATACGAGTCGCCATTATTGGAGCCAGTGGATATACCGGCGCCGAATCCATTAAGATTCTTTTGGGGCACAGTGAAGCCGAACTGACCTATTTGACCGCGATACCCGAGGAATGCGGAGCGGTCGAGGATGTTTTTCCGCAGTTTCGAGGACGGTGCGGCCTTGAGATCGAGCCGCTCGATATCGATAAACTGGCGGAGCTTGCCGATGTCGTTCTTTGCTGCCTGCCCCATAAGGTTTCGATGGGATTCGTACCGAAGTTGTTGGACGCCGATTTGAAGGTCATTGACTTCAGCGCAGACTATCGGCTCAAGGATGTGTCCGTGTATGAGAAGTTTTACGCCGTCAAGCATACGGACAGGGATAACCTGGCCCATGCCGTCTATGGCCTGCCGGAGTTGTTTCGCGACCAAATCCAGGATGCCAAACTGATTGCCAATCCCGGCTGTTTTCCGACCGGTGCCTTGTTGGCGATCGCGCCGCTTCTTAAAGAGGGGCTTATCGAATTGGATTCGATTGTCGTGAACGCCGTGACGGGGTCGTCCGGCGCGGGCAAGAACCCGTCGGTCAAGTTTCATTTTCCGAATATGAACGAGAATCTGTTCGCTTACGGTATCGGCACGCATCGCCATATGCCGGAGATGGAGCAGATAGCCGGTGAGATTGCCGGTTTGGGCGTTCAAGTTCTGTTTCAGCCGCACGCAGGGGCCTTCGATCGGGGGATTTATTCAACGGTGTATTGCAGCCCGGAGGGCCGGATTGGTGCTGAAAGATTGGTTCAGCTTTATGACGATTTTTATGGCGATGAGCCTTTTGTTCAGGTTTGCAACGATGCTCCAGCAGTAAAGAATATAGTCGGGACAAACTACTGCCATGTTTTTCCAACTCTTATCAAGGGCAGGGTCGTGTGTTTTTCGGTGATTGATAACCTCGTCAAAGGCGCATCAGGGCAGGCGATTCAAAATATGAATATCCTGTTCGGACTTGAGGAAACGCTGGGGCTGGAATAGCAGGTTTTTAAAAAGCAGGATATGGATATCTATAATCTCGTCAGTTTTTCGGGGATATTTGTTCTGGTCGGTTTCGCGTGGATTTTATCGTCCGACCGGAAAAATATGAACTGGCGGGTGGTCGGCTGGGGGATCGGATTGCAGCTATTAATTGCCGCGTTCATTTTCGTTGTCCCGGCCGGAGCGGATGTGTTTCGAGTCGTCAACGATGTGGTCGTAAAAATCCTGGAATCTGCTTCAGCGGGGGCGGAGTTGGTGTTCGGGCGATTGGCGTTGCCGCCGGGCCAGACCAATGAGGCGGGGGAGGAGTCCCTTGGTTTTTTTCTGGCGTTTCAAGCGTTTCCAACGATTATTTTCTTTTCGGCTCTGATTGCGATTCTGTACTACTTCGGCATCATGCCCTTGGTGATTCGGGGATTCGCTTTTGTTTTTACCAGGCTCATGCGAATATCCGGCGCCGAGTCCCTGGTCGCGGCCAGTAATATTTTTGTAGGGATCGAATCGACTCTCACCGTCAGGCCCTATCTGAACCGGACGACCAAGTCGGAGATATGTACGATTCTAACAGCCGGAATGGCAACGGTCTCATCGAATGTCCTGGCGTTGTATGTCTTTAGTTTGAGGGATCAATTCCCCGCCATCGCGGGGCATCTGGTTTCGGCGTCGTTACTCTCGGCCCCGGCGGCGCTGGTTATGTCGAAAATCCTTCTGCCGGAAGGGGAAAACCCGGAGACATTGGGCGTCAACGTGAAACCGTTTTATGAGAAGGAGTCGAGTCTTTTCGAGGCGATCATTAACGGGGCGAACGCCGGCGTGAGATTGATCGTCGGTATTGTGGCTTTGCTTATTGCCGTTTTGGGCCTGGTTGCATTGATTGACTTGTTGTTATCCGCCTTGGGGACAAAGGTCAATCCGCTTCTTGGTGTCGAGGGCGAGTGGTCTTTGAAAGCTATCTTCGGATATATTTTCTATCCATTCACACTCGTTTTGGGAATTCCTCACTCCGATGCCGGTGTTGCTTCCAGGATTATCGGTGAGCGCATCATTGTGACCGAAGTGACGTCGTATAAAGATTTCGCCGTCGCCCTGGAACAGGATTTATTTCAGCATCCGCGTTCGGCCGTCATTGTCACCTACGCCTTGTGCGGCTTCGCTCATCTTGCTTCGATGGCGATCTTTGTCGGAGGCGTTTGTGCTTTGGCGCCGGAAAAGGCCAAGAGCATGGGAGGCCCGGCGGTTCGCGCCCTTATCGCGGCGACATTGGCCTGTCTTATGACGGCGTGTGTGGCCGGGACATTTTTTACGGAAGGATCGATTCTCCTGGGAGATTAATGATGTTTGTAAAGCGTTTGGAAGATTGTCGGGAATTCATTGCGGGAGATGATTCGATCCTTCGCGAGTTTTTACATCCGGAGAAAACCGACCTGGAGATTCGTTATAGCTTGGCCCATGCGAAAGTTCATGCCGGTCGGAAGACGCAGCCGCACCGACTTAAAACCAGTGAAGTGTATTACGTCATTGCCGGGGAAGGTGTGATGCACGTGGATGAAGAAGCCGTTCAGGTCGGTTTGAACTGCGCGATTTATATCCCGCCACGGGCGGTGCAGTATATCGAGAACACCGGGAGCGGCGATCTGGTGTTTCTGTGCATCGTGGACCCGGCATGGCGGCCCGAGGATGAAGAAGTACTCGAACGCTGATCGTATTATGACAGCGTCATTAAGAGCGATTTCATCGCCGTCGTTGTGGCGGATTGATAGCGCTCCAGATCACGAACGTGGAAGATGAAACGGCGTTTTGAACTTTCATCGGGTGTCCATTGTGTCACGCCGTTATCCGCACATTGAACGATGATCGGATCGAATGTGAAAACGGGCTGATCGAGTTTCTTATCGAGGGGTAAAACTTTACCCTCAGTAGAAACAGTATAGCCCGCCGCATGAAAGAAGCCTGCGGTGCACCACATGTGTCGGATCATGCCGCCGACTTTGGATAGCAACGCCTGATCCTTCGGTCCCTTGAGGTAGTTCAGCCAGTTGTGGTCTGTGTATTTGCCGAACATATAGGCGAAGAAGTTCTGAACGCTCGGTGACAAGTGGGGAAGTATCAAGTCTTGCCGGAACTCGTAATGCGTACCATATTCTCTGATACTTTGTTTCCGTCGATTTTCCATATCCTCGAAGCACGGCATCCAATACACGGGGCACGGTAAGTCGAAGATGGCAGCGTATTCGGTTGCTCCCAATGTCACGTTGTATTCGAGTCTCGATTCCGGTCCCATAGTGGGCGAGCCGGTCCCGGCGTTCAGATAAATCGCCTTGCATTTGGTTTTAAAGAGGTCCGGATTCTTTTTGCCGGCGATTGCGACGTCCCGGCTCGACCCTAAGATATTGATCGCGACGGGTTCGGGCGATTGACGCAGGGTATCGAGGATCATCTCGACGCCATTGTGGTCGGCGGCGGATGCGTAGGCTTGGATGTCATTGCGCGATTTCATCGGATGGGGCGATCCGACGCCGGTGGGAACGTAGAGATTGCAGATCAGGTTCATCTGGGCGACGGCCATGATATCCGGATTACGGTCGTTACGGCTTGCGGGCGGATAATCGATGAGCACACCTTTCAGGTCGATATCGCCCTGGTGCGCCAGGGCATACACACAGGCTAAATCCCAATGGTCGTCCGGGTCATTGTGAGGACGGAAGAGGTCGGTAACGTGCAACACGGGGACTTTTTTCCTGTTCGCAGTCGATTCATTCCCATGCGTGCATTTTGAGCCCATCATTCCCGTCGTCAATCCCGCGGCCGCCATGCCTAAGAGGGCTCGTCGATTGAGATGTTCCATTGTGACTTCCTTTCCGTATTCATTAAGAAAAAGAGGCTCATGTCGAATAGATCGACATAAGCCCCTGCTGAATATAAATCTATTTATGTTTCCATAACGGAAACGATTTAGGATTTAACCCAACTTCCGCAGTTAGGGGGTAAAATCATTGTTTTTGGCTCGTAATCACAGAAAGTTTTCACTACATCTCGTTCATTTTCC
>JAFGTG010000008.1 GCA_016934255.1 Sedimentisphaerales bacterium | reverse complement strand
TGAAACGAAAAAAGCCATTAGTAACATTGTGTTTACGAAAAACCGTCCGATGCAGCTCGACGCCTATCTGGAGAGCCTGTACCGGTATTTTCCTTCGGAACTCATACAAACGTACATCATTTACAAAGAAGAGCTTTTCGCCCGGGAGTATGAGCGGCTGTTTGATAAATTCAGCGATTCTATCATCGTTCGAGAAGGAGACTTTCATCGAGACTTGGTGCATGTGCTGGATCACGTCCAGACGAAATATATCTTATTCGGAGTCGATGACGTCGTGTTTTTTGACTCGGTCGATTTTAACGTTATCGACCGCACATTCGTCGAGCAGAAAGATAATATTTTCGGTTTTACCTTACGGTTCAGCCCGGATTCCCTGAAAGACAGCGGGGATAGTATCACCGACCACACGGTCGCTGATGAAACGGTTTACCGGCTGAATTGGAAGATTGGCCAAACGATACATACGAGGTACCCGTTTGAGGTCTCCTGCAGTTTCTATACAACGGAATTAGTCAGAAGGATCGTCAATAATACCATGAGCGGGAGCACTCTGGTCCGGTCGATGTTCATGCCGGATTCTTTTGTCACCGGACGTTTGAAAAACAAGAGGTGGAAACGGAAGATTCTCAAGCATTTTGGATTTTTCTTCAATCCGAATACGTTCGAATCCTGGCCCTGTCGTTGGTGTCAGCGCCACAGTGAGCAACTCCCGGATTATACGTATTTCCAGAGACTCTGCGGTTGCGCCATACAAGTCAATATGGTCAATACCTCTACACGAAACAGACATGACGGCACGGATGAACACACGGTCGAGGCCCTTAACGATAGATATAAGAATAATTATCGGGTAGATATCGACTTTGTTGCAGAAAGCAGGCCGAGAGAACCCGGGGGCGGACGGGAATTTTTCCGGTTAAAAAAAGTGGGAACCAGGGACGACGCTTAGGATATCCATACAAACAAAATATTTTGGTGTCATGCATGGAAGAGCCATTGAAATATTTTCTCGAACGAACGACTCCCTTTGGAACGCTGGCCAGATTCCAAAGACAAAGGCAGCTTAGAAAGAAACTTCGCGAGTGGGAGCGGGAAGGGGCCATCGGAACCATGCCCAATCTGGGCAAGCAACAGGTTGTCATTGAGTACATCAAACAGTTCTCTCCCGCCGTGTTTGTCGAAACCGGTACGTACAAGGGGAAAATGGTTTACGCCGTCATGCCGTATATCGATCGGATTTACTCGATCGAGCTCGACGCGACGCATTATCAGAACGCCCGGAGGCGATTTGCCGGTTATCCTGAGATTCACATCCTCCAGGGACAAAGCGGTGAGGTCTTGCCGCAAATCTTGAAGACCATCGATGAGCCTTGTCTTTTCTGGCTTGACGCCCATTACTCCGGCGGGTCCACCGCCAAAGGGGACATGGAAACCCCTATCATGCAGGAAATGGAATGTATCCTCAAGCATCCCCGGGTGGAAAAGCATGTTATTTTGATCGACGATGCTCGTTGCTTTAATGGCGAGGATGACTATCCTTCGCTTGAATCGCTTAAAAAGCTTATCCGCGAGACACACCCCGATTGGATCTTTAAGGTCGCCAACGACATCATAAGGATACACGCGAGTCAGAATAAATAGAATATATTTTAGTGGTTACCCGTTGATGCGATTAAGAACGATATCTGAACATAAGGAAAGTTATCTATGAATATTCTGGGCATATCTGCATTCTATCACGATAGTGCGGCCTGTTTAGTGCAGGACGGCATAATTAAAAACGCCGCACAGGAAGAACGATTTACGCGGAAGAAACATGATTTCTCTTTTCCTCGACATGCAATCGATTTCTGTTTGAGGGACGCTCGTTTGAAAGCCTCAGACCTGGATTATGTCTCTTTCTATGATAAACCCTTTGTCAAATTCGAACGAATCCTCGAGACGTATCTGACCTTTGCCCCGCGGGGTATCCGGTCGTTTATCAAGGCCATACCCCTTTGGATCAAGCAGAAGCTGTGGATCAAGGAGCTTATCTCGAAAGAAATGGGTTACGACGGCCCGATTTTTTTCCCCGAGCATCATGAATCGCACGCCGCGTCGGCCTTTTTTCCATCGCCGTTTAAAGAGGCGGCTTTCGTTACGATAGACGGCGTCGGCGAGTGGGCGACCACAAGTTATGGGGTCGGTACGGATAATTCAATTGAAATTCTCGCGGAAATCCATTTTCCGCATTCGCTCGGATTACTCTACTCGGCGTTTACCTACCACACGGGATTTCGGGTTAATTCCGGCGAATATAAGGTCATGGGATTGGCGCCGTACGGCGAGCCTAAATACAAGGATTTGATGCTGAACGAACTCATCGATGTCAAAGAGGACGGTTCGTTTAAGCTGAATATGGACTACTTCGATTTCTGTGCCGGTCTGACAATGACGAATAAAAAATTTGACCGGCTATTCTGTAAAACACCGCGCAAACCGGAATCCCCCTTGACCCAACAGGATATGGATATGGCTCGATCCGTCCAGGAAGTAACGGAAGAAGTCATGTTCAGAATATGCCGGCATGTCCATCATGTAACCGGTCGTACGAATTTATGCCTCGCCGGGGGAGTGGCTTTGAACTGCGTCTCCAATGGAAAAATTCTGCGGGAAGGACCGTTCGAGCGGATATGGATTCAGCCCGCCGCGGGAGATGCCGGCGGCGCGTTGGGCGCGGCGTTATTCGCCTGGCATCAATGCCTGGGCAACAAAAGGGAGCCGGACGGCGAAAACGACGTTCAAAAAGGATCTTATCTCGGCCCGGAATTTGAGGATCATGTTATTTTGGAATACCTTAAAAATAATAACATTCCCTATACCCAGTTGGACGAGGCGTCCATCCCGGAAAAAATCGCCGAATTGATTCTCGATCAAAAGGTCGTCGGCTTTTTCCAGGGGAAAATGGAATTCGGACCGAGGGCGCTGGGGGGGCGTTCGATTATTGGCGACGCCCGGTCACCCAAAATGCAGGAGATCATGAACCTGAAGATCAAATTCCGTGAGAGCTTCCGTCCTTTTGCCCCGTCCGTGCTGGCCGAAAGAGCGTCCGAATATTTTCAAATCGACGTTGAAAGCCCTTATATGCTCTTAGTGGCCCCCCTGGGAACGGACGTTCGGCGTCAGATGAGCGAAGAAGAACAACGGCTCTGTGGATTGGACAAACGCCGCGCCGTGCGGTCCGGTATTCCGGCGATTACGCACGTGGATTATTCCGCCCGAATCCAAACCGTCAACCGGAAGACGAATCCGATTTATTACAATACGATTGCGAAGTTTGCCGAAAAAAGCGGCTGTCCGGTGATTATTAATACGTCGTTCAACGTCCGCGGCGAACCAATTGTGTGTACGCCGGAAGACGCTTACCGCTGCTTTATGAGAACGAATATGGATTGTCTGATCATGGGCAGCTTTCTCCTGGACAAACAGAACCAGGAACCTTTAGAGAACGACATAGATTGGCACAGCGAATTCGAGTTGGACTAAAGATCATTCGAAAGGATTATCTATAATGATAACGCTGCAACACATGACTGAGAATCTTGGCATTTTTAGATGTCCGGCGTGCGGCGGGGGTCTAACAATTGCGGACCACCAGGTAAAATGCCTGGACGGCAACCATCGCTACGAAGTCAGAGACGAGATTGCTCTTCTTTTTCAACCGAATGAATGGGATGATTCAAAAAAAGATATCACGCATAAAGAAAAAGCGTTTTATGAGAAGACACCCTTCCCAAACTACGAAGATTTCGAGAATGTCGGGGATCTGATACAAAAAGCCGAGAAAGGCGTGTTTGCTAAATTACTGAACGAACAAATTCCTTTTAACGTGAAGGTGTTGGAAGTCGGGTGCGGGACGGGACAGTTGACAAATTTCCTGGGTGTGGCGCACCGAACGGTCTTCGGGGCGGACATGTGCGTGAACTCCCTCCGGCTGGGCCATGCGTTCAAACAAAAGAACGGTTTAAAAAGAGTGGGTTTTTATCAAATGAATCTGTTTCGGCCGATCTTCAAGGAGGAGACCTTTCCCATTGTGATTTGTAATGGGGTTCTTCACCATACGAGCGATCCTTTCGGCGGTTTTCAATCGATATCAAAGCTGGTCAAGAAAGGGGGATATATTTTGATCGGGCTTTACAATACCTATGGCAGGATTATCACGGATATTCGGCGCTGCATTTTCAACGTTTTTCATGATCGCTTGAAATTCCTGGATCCACGCTTGAGAAGCAAAGAGGTCGGCGACCTTAAGAAGCTCACATGGTTTATGGATCAATATAAAAATCCACACGAGTCGAAACACACGATCGGAGAAGTCCTT
>JAFGTG010000007.1 GCA_016934255.1 Sedimentisphaerales bacterium | reverse complement strand
TATCGTGGCTCATTGGGGTAGTAAAAAATATCCATCGTTAATCTGTTAAAAACTGTGAATGGTTACAAAATAAAAAATCAAAATAGCGGAGTCCCGGCGAGCCGGGACGACGACTTTAATTTTGCATTTTACAGTTTCATTTTTGATCTTCTTTAGCGATTTTGACGAGGACCATGCTTGTATCATCGGCCTGCCGGGCCAGACCAACGAATCGTCTTCTGTAACCGAGAATATTGTTAATCATCTGCTCGGATGTGTTGGTGGTAAATTTCTTTACGGTTTCCAATAGGTTTTCTCTGCCCCAGAGTTCGTTGTTGAAGTTAACAGCGTCGGTGAGTCCATCCGTATAGAACAACAGGCAATCGTTGTTTTTTAACTCGACGGTTTCGATTTCATATTCCGCCTTTTCATCGACTCCGAGCACAAGACCGCCCTTGGCCAGATCGGTTTCCTGACCGTTTCTGATCAAAATAGTCGGTTCGTGCCCACAGTTACAGTACGTAATGGTTTTCTCTTCGGCGTCAATGCTCGCGTAAAAAAGCGAAATAAATTCACCGTCCCGGCATTCTTCGCAAGCGATTTTATTGAACTTATCTATCGCATTTTTTGTTCTTTTAGCCGTAATCAAACCGGCGTTTTTTTCATGCTTGATATGGCTCTCGTTTTGCAGGACTTCCCGAAAAGCGTTGGTGCTGCCGCGAATGGCGCCGCGGAACCAGCTCATCATCAGTGCGGCGGGAACGCCTTTGCCCATAATATCGGCGATCGTGATAATCACGCGAGAGTCATCAACCCGGAGGAAATCGTAAAAATCGCCGCCGACGTCGAAGCATGGAATATAGGTAGCGGAAATATCCAGCCCTTGTATCTTCGGCGCCTTTTCCGGAATCATCTTTCGCTGAATGATCCCCGCCAGCCGGACCTGCTCGGCCATGCGCGCGCCTTCGATCGCCCTGGCGTAAAGCTTGGCATTTGTGATCGCCACGGCGCATTGCGAAGCGACCGCTCGCGCCAGAATGATATCGTCTTCATTGAAATGCATCGGTCTCGGACTATACAAACGGAGCACGCCAATCGCCTGCCCTCGAAACTGCATCGCGACGGTAAGCTGGCTGACGAGACCTTCCTTAATCGTCGCTTCCTGATATTTCACCCGGCCGTCCACGCGCATATCATCCAGAATCACCGCTTCGCCCGCAAAGGCGGCCTTAATCACCGTATCGTTCTTCGAGACGACACCCTTGTTCCGGTATTCCTCGCTAAGCCCGAAGGTGCTCCGCATTTTCAGCTCGCCCGCCTCCTCGTCCAGCAGCCGGATGGAACAAGCCTTGACGCCGACGATCTTCACCGCCGCCTCGGCCAGCTTATCCAGCACCTCCTGGAGTGAGAACTCCCCCGCGACCAGTGTCCCCAACTGGTAGATCTGCTCGTCGCGTTCTATTTGTCTTTTCGTCTTTCTCGTCATATCGTTTACTATTAAAAAAGTTGAATTATACTCCAATTTCGACCCTGCGTGAAACGTAAATTACTTATACTACAGGCGGGCAGGATTGTTCGCTTGTGCGAACAGACGGCTTCGATTAACATATCATCGTTGTTTAACCGATTATGGCTAAGAAAGAGTTAATAGTCCATTAGAAAATGGTTGCCAGGCACATAATATTCATCGGGCGAGTCCAGGGCGTCGGTTTCCGCTTTACCGCTCATCGGATGGCCAACCGCCATCAGCTTACCGGTTTCGTCCGCAACCTGCCGAACGGCTCCGTTGAGATGCTCGCCCAGGGCATGGCCGATGACATTGACGATTGCATGGAGGACATCAAGGAATATTATCCCGGCCACGTCAGAGAAATGAATGTCAACGAAATCCCCCCCGATCCTAAATACACAGACTTCAACATTACCTTTTAGTAAGTATTACTCCGCCAGGTGTCGGATGAGGCCGTGTTTGCGGGGGACGACGAGGTCGGCTTTCCGCGTGGGCTGATCGTCTTTGATCGCATAATCGACGTCCATGATCTCAACGAACTCGGCGGTGTATTCCTTGAGCACGCCGCAATATTCCAATACCTTGTCGGCTTTGATCATCTCCAGCACAACCGTATGCCCGATGTAACGTTCCAGCAAAGGCTCGAACGATGTGCCTGTTGCATCCACCAATTCCTGTTTCATCTGGGAGACATATTTGTCTTGCGAGGTCAGGACTTTGCCAGCCGGTGTGGCTTTTTTCGCATGGCTGATGAGCAGGTTAATAATCTCGACAACGGAGTCTCGGATCGTCCGGAAGACGTTGAGTAATCTTCTTTTGAATCGGCGCCACGGGCCGGGATGGTACGTCTTTTTCAGCTCTTTTTCTCGTTCCTTTTTGTGGGGATCGCTCAGATCATCGTGGAAACGAATGACGGCCTGGATCTCGGGATACTCATATTTGTATAGAAGATAACTGGTTTCCTCGTGTCCTTGCTGATCCTTGTGTTTTTCCGGATAAATAAATTCCAGTCCGGTGTTTTCCACCCTCAGCGCGCCCCAGATGGTTTTCCCGGATTTGGATTCCATCGTCACCCTATTCCGCTCGAAATCCCTCAGGCACTTATCCCGGCTCCTTTTTCTGACAAAGGCGCCCACGCCGGCGGCAATGAGTATGAACAATATAGTTATGGCTGTCGCACTTTCACCGAACATGAGATTAAATCCGAATGTTCCTAATCGTTTTCATATCCTGGGATGCTTATATCTTTATTCGGGCTGAACGTCAATATGATAACGGTTTAAAGTGGATAGACCACGATGGCTTTGGCCGGAGAGGTCGGGCAGACTGCTTCACAAGCTCCACATCCCGTGCACTTCTCCGGATCGATCTTCGGCGTCAACGTGTATTCGATCTGCGAGAATTTATAAGTAATGGCTTCGTAAGGACACCAGCTTCGGCAAAGGGAACATTCGCGATCGTCACCTAACAAACAAAGATTCATATTGACGCGAGGTAATCCGATTGACGTTTGCTGTTTTTGTTCCGTTGTCAGGGGGACGATCGCGCCGCTCGGACAGACCTGCGTGCACTTATTACAGTCCTTGCGGCAGTAATCTTGTTTGAAATCGAGTGTTGGGGTTAACAAGCCGGCAATCCCATGCTCCCCCCGGTCCGGCCGGATGATGTGGGCGGGACAGGCGCGAAGGCAGTTACCGCAGCGAACGCAGAGTCCTGTGAACTCGGCTTCATCGACAGCGCCGGGCGGGCGAAGAGGAGAAGCCGTGGACGCCCGAACGCGCCGAACGACAGCCGCTAATGAAATGCCCGTGACTGCACCCACGATGGCTCGCCGCGGCAGTCCCTCGGACGTTTCACTATGGCGTGACCGGGTGACGAGTTTTGTGACCACGCGGTTTAAACGAGAAAGCAAATCCTGGAAGGCCCCAAGGGGACATAACCGCGCGCACCATATGCCGGGCCAAACCACGCTAAGAACCAGGATGACTACGATTCCCATTGCATTCCATGTGATCGCGGGTACAGTCTTGACGTATCGGAGACCCAGGACTCCGCTGAACATTGTGAGCGGGTCAAGCCACAAGAGTAATGGATAACCGAGGACGGCGCCGCCCAACGTCAATAACGCAATCCATTGCCCAATGAGAGGCACGCGCGGACATCGCCGGTGTAGCCGATGGCCCAGCTTCGAGGTCAATTCGGCACAGGTACCGGTCGGGCACACCCAGCGACAAAACCAACGTTTGCGGATCAGGACAATAACGCCGACCAGCAATCCAATCGCCGTTGCGAGGTGAAATGTCCACGTCGATAGCAGCGCAGCCAAGGCGACCAGCGGGCTTAAGGCGGGCACCACGAGAAGAAGCGGAGTTCCCTTCGGCAACGGCAACAGCAAAAGGACAGCTATAACGAGCAACGTCACCCGGACGATCTGTCGTGGTGTTCTTTGTGGCCGTTGCCGACGATCGGTCGAATCAAGATGGGCGTCCCCCGAATCGCTCAACCGAGATACGCCTCCTGTTGCTTGAGGATTCGCT